>JBGVAV010000050.1:0-17432 GCA_045224915.1 Treponema sp. | reverse complement strand
CGGAACGCAAAGCCATTTTAGAGTTTTGCTTGTTTTTACAATTGAAGGAGCAAAACCATAAATAATATCGGCATCGTAATCGGACTGAGGGATATCTGCATCTGAGGTGTAAAAGTGAACTGTTGCACCAAGAGTGTCGGCAGTTGTTTTTATATAAGCCAAATGTTTTTGTTCAAGCTGATTATTGATTACTAAAATTTTCATTCTTTGCCTCTAAAATTATTGTACATCATCCCCCTATTTTTTCTAGTATAAATGTAAAAAAATGTTGTAAGAAACTGTTATATTTATTATTATAACTATTATGCAAATAACCTATAAAACCAAAGGAACCTGTGCCCGATCAATTACATTTGATAAGGATGAAAACGGGAAAATCACAAACATCAGTTTTGAAGGCGGCTGTAACGGAAATCTCAAAGCAATTTCTAAATTGTGCGACGGGATGACTGCAGAAGAAATTTCGGCCAAACTCAAAGGAAATATCTGCGGTTTTAAGAATACAAGCTGTGCGGATCAGTTAGCACTGGCTGTAATGGAGAATTAATATATGGCACTTGAATGTGGAATTGTTGGACTTCCTAACGTTGGAAAGTCTACTATTTTTTCGGCTTTGACTGCGGCTCCTGCTGCGGCAGAGAATTTTCCTTTTTGTACAATCGACCCTAACATTGGTATAGTTGATCTGCCAGATGAACGCCTGGACTTTTTGGCAAGCATCCATAACCCAAAAAAGAAGACTCCTGCAAGCGTAAAGTTTGTTGATATTGCAGGTCTTATTAAAGGTGCAAGCAACGGCGAAGGTCTTGGAAATAAGTTTCTTGCAAACATCCGCGAGTGTTCTGTAATTGCTCATGTTGTACGCTGCTTTGATAATCCTGATATTATGCACGTTCGCGAAAACGCAAATGAAGCAGCACCAATTGATCCTGAGAGTGATATTCTTACAATCAACTGGGAGCTTTGCCAGGCAGACTTGAACACAATAGAAGCACGCCAGGATAAAGTTACACGTGCCATCCGCTCACTTGGAAAAGAAGAAGAAAAAAAATATGCACCATGGATCAGCGCTGTTGCAAAAATCAAGCCGCTGCTCCAGGACGGAAAATGTGCCCGTACCGCAGACCTCACAGATGATGAACGCGCTGCCCTTTACGACATGTTCCTTCTTACAATGAAACCAACAATTTATGTTGCAAACGTAGACGAAGATTCAATTGCCGAACAGACAAACAAATACGTAGAAGTTGTAAAAAAATACGCCGACGAAGAAAAATCAGAGGTTGTAGTAATCTGCGGAAAGTTCGAAGCCGACCTTGCCGAAATTGAAGATCCAAACGACCGCAAAGATTTTATGGAAAGCGTTGGCCTTACCGAAAGCGGCCTTGCAGTTCTTGCCCGCAAAACATATCACCTCATGGGCTTGCGCACCTTCTTCACAGGAGGCCCTGATGAATGCAGAGCCTGGACCATCCACGCCGGCGACAAAGCCCCTCGCGCAGCTGGCGTAATCCACACCGACTTCGAAAAAGGCTTCATCAAAGCCGAAGCCTATACCATCGATGACCTTCGCCAGTACAAAGACGAAGCCGCAATTAAGGCTGCCGGCAAGTATAGACAGGAAGGAAAAGATTACGTTGTCCAGGATGGAGATGTACTGTTCTTTAAGTTTAATGTGTAAGATTGTTTAGAAATAACAAAAGAGCCACCATGCGACGCACGGTGGCTCTTTTGTTAAATTTTGAAACCTAGACTAACGTTTAATTATTCATCCCAATACGTATTTATTACACGCATACCATAAATCGTAGATGGTCTAGGATAATATTCACCCTGCCAGGTTGTACTTAATGTCATGTCTGGACAATCATAACGAGATTCTTGATGAGTACTACCACTTACAGAATAATAAGGAAGTATAGTGAAGTATGCATTATCTGGACAATCAGCTTCATATATCTTTTTATATGCATATTCGCCAGAATAATCTCCACTACCACTAGCAGTACCTGTACCATCTATACCATAACTACCTATATTATTTCCATTGACAAACCAGTCTATACTGGTTACATAATTTTTCAAAGTACCCCAGTTAAATATTTTTATATACCAATAAGGTTTTGATGTAGAAGATTCTACACCAGAAGCAACTGTTACTCTTGTAACTCTTGGAGGACCACAATACTCCGATACTATAGAAGAATAATCACTCTCAACTTTTCCACCATAATAATCCATATATGCTAATACTTTGAAATCATGTTTACATGAAGTATTAAAATATGTGGTAGTGTAAGAAGAAGTTGCTCCACATTCACGCGTTTTCCATGAACCAGCACTCGAAGTATCTGTAGCCGATTTCCTGTAAGCTAAAATATATTTTTCGTCACCTGCGCCATTCCAAGTAACTGTCGTAGTACCATATTTAAATGATACAGACACATTAGTTGGTTTAGTTGGATTAGTATTATAATAATATATATCTGAAGAGTTAGAATAAATACCATATTTAGCAACAACTTTAAGATCATATTTATAACCGTATTCTAAAGTAAGCCATTTAGACGTCATATTCTGACTCTTTGTATAAGTAAACGCTTCTGTCCAAGTAGAAGTAGACGATTTCTTATAACATATAGTTATATTATCGTAATTAGAAGTAGGATTTGTCCAATTCAGATACAACTCATTTTCATATCGACTTGCTGAAAGACCTGTTGGAGCAGTAGGTGATGTATGATGTGTGTATGTAGCAGAACTACCTGTCTCTCCTGCTCCAGAAATATATGAAGTAATCTTAAAGTCATAGTCTGTAGCAGCCGACAGACCTTCAAACTTATATCTAGTTGTAGATTTATCAGTAATAGTTGTTGCTAAAGTATAAGAAGTCTGAGAAGTTTTCTTATAGTACAATTTAATTCCATCATAATTTCCCGTTGGATTTGTCCAAGAAAGTGTTTTATAATTTGTACCCGTATCATATCTAGTCAAACCTGTTACAGGTTTAGCGCTAGTTTTTACTGACTGATCAACGTAGCTAGAATGGCTATAAATTGTATTCTTAGTACGTACTCGGAAAGTATATGAAGTACCAGATGACAGACCAGTTATAGTATATGAAGTGTCACCTTTTGTCGGGTAGTAATAAGTTGAATTTGTAACACAGTATACATATATAGAATCATAATAAGCAGCATTTGGATTTGACCAGGCAACCTTTACTGAAGTTGGACTTTCAACAGAAACAGAAGGATTTGAAACAGGAGAAGGATATGTTGTAAAGTCCTTTGAGTTTTCTGCCTGAATTCTTGCAGCTCCACTTCCTTTATATGTTATAAGCTTGTAAGTATAAGTAGTATTTGGTGTTAAACCAGATAATGAATAACTTGTAGTAGTATTCGAAAGTGTAGTTATATATGAACCATTTTTGTAAACATCAATTCCATCGAATGAAATACTTGGATTTTTCCAGGTTAATTTTCCTGTAGTTGTTGAAGTATCAGTAAGAGTACAAGTTAAGCTAGAAACAGCTTCAAATGCCAAAGAACAAGTGAGATTTGAAGAATTAGTCTTAAGTCTTGTAGAAGAATTGTAAGTACCTATGTAAGTCTCAACTCTATAATAGTACTGTGCTTTACTTGTAAGACCAGTACGGGTTACAGATGTAGTACCCTTTGTTAAATTAACTGGAGTTGCACTATTCAAACCAGATTCTGTAGTACTGTAATAGAAATTAATACCATCGTAATTACCGGTAGGAACTGTCCAGCTTGCCGTGAAACTTGTATCGCTTACTTTAACTGCAGAAATACTTGTTACAGGATTTGGACATGTCTGCCAGTTTGTTGTAGATACAGGCTCACTGTAATTAGAGTAGTATGCACTTACCTGAATATCGTAGTAAGCACCACCAGTAAGACCGGTAATAGTATAACTCGTTCCTGATATGCCAGCAGCAGCCAAAGTATAAGACGAAGCGCTGTGTAATTTGTATTCTACTTTGTAACTATTACAATTACCGCTTGCTGGGGCCGACCATGAAGCTGTAAGAGTATTATATGTACGTGAAGCTACTGTTGGGCTTCTTGGGGGATTTGGCTTTGTATAAGTTGATCTATATTGATAATCTGAAATATTTGTTTCTTCACCATAATAAGCGACAACCTTTGCATAATAAGATGTACCTGCAGCAAGATCTGTAAATGTATGAGATGTTTCTGAGGCAGAGGCTTTATAAGTTTTTGTTGCACTTGTTGCCGGGAATGAAGAATTTGTAGAACAGTAAACAATATAACCGCTCTTATTACCGCTGGCAGGAGCTGTCCATGAAATAATACCTTTATTTGTGTACTGATTAAAGTCTGTAGAAATATTAGCCGGTTTTGCAGGAGTTGTTTTAAATGTAGGGTAATTACCGCCAGCATCTTTATATGGCAGACTGTATTTTCCACTAGCAGAATCATAAGAACATACTTCAAATTCGTATTCATAACCATTTGAAAGTCCACTTACAGTTGCATTACCAGTAGCAGAACTTAATGATGTTGTTGTTCCATCAATCCAAGTTGAAGAACCTTTTGTTCTATATCGAACTCTAGCCGCTGTACAGCCACCTTCATCTGGTTTTGTAACGTTCAAAGTTACACTTGTACCAGGAGTAGTTCCAACTGTAACCGTTTTTGGTTTAGCAGGAATTGTATAAGTCCAAGCATAAGATTGACAAACTCGTTCGTTACCAAAAATATCATACAAATAACCATAAACTCGATATTGTGTACCAGGTTTTGTAAGACCAGTTACTTTATCACCAGGATTAATTGATGTTTTATAGGCATCCAGAACATATGAACTTCCGTTATAATAATGGAAGTATAGATTAGCATGTGAATAATCAGGGAAATTACTAATATCCCATGTAGGTTTTATAGTTTTCTCTTCTTCAACATTTTCAAATGATACTTTACTAATTAATGGCCCTGTCTTATCAAGAGCAATAAATAATTTCTGATTAGGATCAATATAATTTGCAGTATCAGAATGATCGGTTGAAGGCCAACTATATTCATTTCCACATTTATCACGCAAAATAAAGCTAATACTGTAAATACCACTACTTAATTGAGAATAAAGACCCTGACAGTTACCGTTATATTCTGTAATAGTATTAGAAGTATAAGGATATTCAATACCGACTTTTGTCACAGCTCCGTTTGTAACCAGTGCGTAATTTTCATCATACTCTTTTTTACATACAAGAGTAAATGAATCTCCTACTCCACTACCATCATCTTCAACTTTCATTGTTAATTTAAATGTTGATTCGTTATAATATGGAATCGCAGAAAAATCATAAGTACTACCAGATATTCCAGGAACAGTTGTATTTCTTGAAAGTTCAACATTATTTATATAAATCTTAGGTAGTTGCGTAAAATGAGGACCAGCTTCATCAGTTTTATCATCTACCTGATATATCCATTTTTTTGTACCTGCCATGGTAACAGGTTTCCCTTGAGCAGAAGAATAGAAAAAGCCTTTATCAAGATTAACAAGAATCTGTGAATAAGTTGGAATATTTACAGATTTATCACTATTTCTTGTAACACTAATAGAAAGTGTTCTTGGATTATCAAAAACAGGAGGATTATAATATTTCGTAATATTTGTGCCGTTTCTGTTTTCTGTTATGAGTATATTCTTATAAAAATAATCCCCATACTCATATATTGGCGATCCTTCCTCATCTTCTCCTATTTGTTTTATTACTTGTCGATAACCATAAGCCTTATTTTTTCCATCATCATATGTATAAAGGAACTCTATATCATCATTTTTTGTCTGTAATTCTTGTATTTCTTCCTGTGTATAATAAATAGAATTCTTATCCATATCAAAATCAAACATTACCTGAATAGTTGAATCTTTTAATACATAACCTGTATTTAATGGATAATTTGAAATAATTTGAGGTCTTTCTGCAATCATTGGGCGAAGACAAAGATTATAGTCTCCATCCTCTGGAACAAATTCTACTTTAAAGTCTACTTTTTCTTTATCAAAATTATCTGTATTTAATATTTGAATTTGTCCATCATTAATACCTTCTGTAATATCCTCATTTGTATTTAAGTCTATTAACTGCCAGCCAACAAAAGCATAATCTGAGTCGGCTTCGAATTCAAGGTGATTTAGTTTTCCAAGTCTAAAGGTTTTTTGTCCTTTTGAAGGAGTAAACTTACCATGTTCTCCATCAACTGTTATATTAATATAAGCAATTTCGGTGATTAACGGCTCAATTGTTAAGATATCGTCTGTATAATTAGTTAGTATAATCGCAGCACTATATAATGAACTTCCATCGGAATTTGTAATTTCTTCTGATTCAAAATCAAGATTTAAATTTGCTATCTCCTCATCACGAACAGTTTCTGTCCTATCATTACCATCTTCATCTTTATAATCACGTGTAATCTTCCAGCCACCGAAATAGTAACGTTCAACTTCTTCTGCAGTGAGTGTATATGCTAAAGTAATTTTATCTCCAATGCTGTATTTTGTTCTTTGATTTGTACAGCTTTGACCATTAACCTTGAAAACACCAGGGGCAGTATCATCGTTTTTAATTAAGATTGAAGTTTGATTTTCGGTCTTTGAATTAATTGTATATGTAAAAGCTGTATCTATAATTAAACCAATTTTAATAGTTTTTTCTTCTGTAATCTTTTTTTCGTAATAAAAGTCTGAAGCAAGAAGTGTTACAGTAATTGTATTTAGTCCATCTGCATTAAGAGGCAAAAGCTCTTCAACAGAATTGCTCTTTGCTTTTATAGTAAGACGCTTTCCTGTACTGTCAAAGGTTGCTCCGGCAATATCAAAATAATCGGCTGCTGTTTTATCTTTTGGCATTCCAGGAATCTTAATGTTCAATTTCTGAACACAGGCTGCTGGTATTTTTTCATTAAATGTTAATATAAGATGACTGTTTCGGTTATATTCCTTTTCAGAATCTGCCATATTAAAGCTAACTTCAAGATTCTTAAAACAAACAGGAGAAACAGATATCTCATTTGCAGTATATTCATCTATTGTAACCTGCATTTGAGCAACTCGTGTTGCACTATTGTAACTTGTATCGTCATCATCACCATCGTAGGCAAGGATAATACCTAATTCTTCTAATTCTGCTTTTGTAACTGTTTCTGTTTTAGTAGCACCAGAAGAATCCTTATAAGTTTTCTTAAAATCCCAATCATAGAAATAATAACCGGCAGGAACTTTATAACTGATTGCAAAGGTTTGTCCTACTCCAAAATCAACAGCCTGATCTTCCTGAGTAATCTGAGTTTTTTCTACCTTGAAAGTTCCTGTATCATCAGAAGCTTTTGAAAAATTAAACTTTACAGGTTCATAAAGTTCTGGAGTTACAACAATAACCTCTGAATTATAATTTTCTATAGCAAAGGTTGTCTGAAGCAGGTTATTTGAATAGTCATCATCAGAAACTGTCAGGCTTATATCATCAAGAGACAGAGCTTCTCCTGTTTGCTTTTTAAATTTCCACCCTGCAAAGGTATAGCCATCAGGAATTTTATAACGTAAAGCAACTGTCTGACCTACGCTATATTGATATTCTTTACTTGCAAGTTCTTCTCCATCAACTTTAAAGATACCAAGAGGTTTTTCATCTTTTTGCTGCAATTCATATTTAATTGTTGTTTTTGCAGAGGTTTCGGCATTAATAAGGAAAGATACTTGAATATCTTCATCAAGAGTTACTTTTATAGGCTCTAAATACTGTGTATTAATATACCAGATCTTATCTTTAGCAATTTTAACACTAACACTTCTCTGTGAGTTATTTGTTATAGGAATATAACCGTTTGATGAATTAGAACGGAATATAAGCTTTTGCCCATTTACTCTTGGAGAATTAAAATAGTTTTGAATATCTTCTTCTTCGATATTTGAAACAGAAATATAATTTTCTACAGGAACAGAAACTCCAAAGCATTCATCAGAAAGAGTCTGGCTAAAAGTAAATTCTGGAGAACTATCTCGAGGATAGAGAGCTCCACTGCCTTGTGTAAATGTATAAGTAAGTTTTGGGGGACAAATAGGTCGGATTACAATTGGTTTAGAAGAACCTTTTAATAAGGTTACATTTGTTTCCAGACTAGTTTGATCTTCAAATATAACATAATCACTTGGCTTTTCGCCAGCCTGAATATCTTTTATTTGAACTTCCCATCGTATAAATTTATGACCTTCTGCAGATTCAAAACGAATTGGGAAAACATCGGTTACTTTTTTATTAACTTCATGAGTAGCAGGAGTTTTTACATCTCCAGTACCAGTGATTGCTTCTACGTTGATTACGTATGAAGGCGCATTATTATATTCAATTACATTTTTAATTTCAGCTTGAACGTCTTCACTCTTAAGGAAGTTTTCACAACCTGTAAGCAGGAAAACAAATGCTGTAAATAATGGAAGCAAACTTTTTCTAGTAAAACGATTAATGTGGATCATAAACTACACCTCTGAAAGCAATAATATAAATTATATTTTAGCATAATTATGAGGTGTTGTCATTAAAATTTATAAAAAATTGTTATAATGGAGTTATTCCCCAAAAAACTCCACGCTATTCTTATAGCAAATATCCTTTACCATCTGTCCCAAGGATTCTTCATCCCATGGGAACTCGCCCTGCTCTACCTGGTTTCCGATGAAGTTGCAGAGAATGCGGCGGAAATATTCGTGGCGTGGGTATGAAAGGAAGCTGCGGCTGTCGGTGAGCATGCCTACGTAGCGGCCCAGGACTGATGTTCTGGCATAGATGCGGAGCTGTTCTTCGATGCCGGCTTTGTGGTCGTTGAACCACCAGGCTGGGCCAAACTGGCAGTTGCGGAAGTTGGCGGCCATGGTTGCTATGGCTTCATTATCTTTTGGGTTTAAGTTGTAGAGAATTACACGAGGACCTTCAGACGGATTTTGTGAGCCCGTTTCTGAGTAAATGGCATTTAATACGGCCGATAATTGTGGGGCAAAATTAAAATCATTAAGGCTGTCTTCGCCGATGTTTTTGCCAACTTGATTTAATAAAACTGTGTTGTTGTCGCGGAGGGCACCAATGTGAAGCTGCATTACAAAACCTTTCTGGGCATACAGTTTTCCAAGTTCAATGAGAACGTAGCCTTTGTATTTGGCAAGTTCCTCTGGCTTGAGTTTTTTACCCATCCAGGCTTTTTCAAAAATGTAATTTACATCTGTAAAATTAGACGGCATGTAGAAATCGCCTTCGAGAGAATGGTCGCTTACAAGGCTGCCGTGCTGTTTGAAAAAATCCATGCGGGCGGCAAGTGCTACGAACATATCTTCAATTGATTTGAATCTCATTCCGGAAAATTTCTGCAGGCGAGAAATATAATCTGCAAAGGCTGGTGAGTCGGCATTTAAGATTGGGTCGGGGCGGAAGGATGGAAGAACTTTGAACTGCGCATTTTGTTCAGCAATTTTTTTATGCCACTCCAAAGAGTCGAGCGGATCATCTGTAGTGCACAAAGCTTTTACTCCCATTTTTGCAAGGAGTCCCTGTGGAGCAAAATCTGGCTTTGCAAGAAGCTCGTTGCACTTGTCCCAGATCTGGCGGGCATTCTTTAAAGTCAAAGGCTCTGTAATTCCAAAGTATCGCTGCAGCTCAAGGTGACTCCAGTGATAAAGAGGATTTCCTACACAGCCCTGCAAGGTTTTTACAAAGGCAAGGTAGCGGGAGTAGTCGTCATCTTGGGTAGCAGCGTCTTCTTCTGCAGGATCTGCCTCTTCAAGCTCAGGAATTGTTGCGCCAGTTATAAGTTCTTCAGGAATTCCCGCTGCACGCATTGCACGCCATTTGTAGTGGTCGTGGTCGAGCCAGGCATTTGCAAGATTACCAATCGGTTTGTTTTCGAAAATTTCCTGCGCAGAAAGATGATTGTGAAAATCAAAAATCGGTTCGTTCTGTGCATATTTGTGATACAGAGTTTTTGCTGTTTGTGTCTGTAATAAAAAATCTTCGTCCATGAATGGTGTCATCCTGCTACCCCACTATTAAAATCTTCTATATATTATATCACTATTATATTTCTTTCAAAAGATTTCTTACAGAGCCCTTTCCCTTGTTCAGCTTTGAAAAATAATCCTTTACTTTATCTGCAAGACCAGCTTCAAAAAGATCTACGCCGAATATTTCTTTGCGATGGAGAAGCGCGTCGACATCGGAAGGCACATACTTCTTTACATCCTCCAGCAATGGATCTGGGCTCAGTTCAAACTGATTTCCGTTATCATCAATTGCCATCAGGTAGCGAAGCCACAAGGCAAATACAAGAGGCAGAACCTTAAGGTCTTTAACATTCAAGTCAGAGCGTCCCAAATATCCTTTTATTGTTTCACCAAAACGGATGCTTAATTTTTGAGAAGTGTCGCAGGCAATTCGCTGAGGAGTGTCCGGCATAAACGGATTTGGGATTCTTACATTTACTACTTCATCAATAAAATCACGAGGCTTAATAATTCCAGGATCTACTACAACAGGAAGTCCTTCCTCATATCCAAGACGCTTTACAAGACGAAGCAAATCTTCATCCTTCATTTCATCAGCAATCAGAGTATATCCAAGTAAGCAGCCGCTAACAGCAAGGAAGGTATGAAGCGGATTCAAACATGTACAAACCTTCATCTTTTCTACCTTATCTACAGTTGCGCGGTCTGTAAAATAAAGTCCACCTTTTTCGAGCTCAGGGCGTCCGTTTGGAAAACTATCTTCTATTACAAGGTACTGGCATTCTTCTGCATTAACAAAAGGTGCAACATAAGTTTTTTTAGAAGTGATTACAGGCTCAAGTTCTTCAATTCCGTCATCGGCAAGAATCTTTTCTATTTTACTATCAGGACGCGGAGTAATTTTATCTATCATTGTCCATGGGAAGCTAACCTTTGAAGGATTATTTACATAAGCAAGGAAGCCTGGTTTACATACACCGCGATTTTCCCATTCAGTTGCAAATTCATTTACTGCGGCAAAAAGCTTGTCTCCGTTGTGAGAGCAGTTATCCATACTAACCATTGCAATAGGAAGCTGGCCGCTGATGTATCGTTCATGAAGAAGTGTTACAACTTTACCAATATATGATTTTGGAAGAACTGGTCCTGCGGCAAAATCATCCTCTACTCCAGGCATCATAAGGCCTGAGGCATTGCGCAAAAGATAGCCCTTTTCTGTAATTGTAAAGGTTACCATCTGAAGCGACGGATTTCTGAAGATTTCAAGGAGGCGTGCCCAGTCTTTTTCGTTATCGGAATCGGCAGCAAGGGCTTCCATGATTGAACCAACAACTGTTTTTTCAACATTTCCGCTTGATTTTAATGTTACAAGGGCACCGATATTATCATGCGGGCGGTACATTTTTTCTATAATTTCATAATCATAACCTTCGGCAACAACAAGTCCGCAATCTAAAACACCCTGATTAAGCAGATTTTGAACTACATTTGCCTGAAATGCCCTGAAAATGTTTCCGGCTCCAAAGTGAATCCAGAACGGATTTGCTTTTGTAGCGGACTCTACCTTTGCACGATCAAATTTTGGAAGGGAATATCCTTTTGACTCCCATTCTGCAGTATTTTTAATTCCTTCATTTGTAAGCTTCATAATTTACTTCCTGATTTATTATAGCATGGTTTATGTAAAATTTCTGTAAAAAACAGTTACATACTAGTATACAAGTTTTTTATATTTTTTTCTACAAAAAATGCTTTTCTTTGTGATTTTATGCTCAAATTCAGGAATTTCGTGGTATAATGTAGGGACTATGCAGAAAACAAAACTAAATGGCGTTGCAGTTCCGCTTGGAGCTTTATATACAAAAGAAAATCCTGTGATTGGAGAGTTTCCCGATCTTATACCTTTTGCTCAATTTTGCAAGGAGGCTGGTCTTGGTATAATCCAGCTGCTTCCTGTAAATGATACGGGCACTCAAAGTTCCCCATACAGCGGATTGTCTGCCTTTGCGCTTCACCCTATTTATATCCGTGTTAGCGAGGTTCCAGGGTTTGGCGCTCTTTACAGTTCTGACGCTAAGTTCAAAGCTTCGTATGATGATTTTGTAAAAGCAAATGATTACACGCTGCGTTACGATTATGATTCTATTTTAAATATAAAAATCAGCCTGCTCAAACAGATTTATGATTTTTTGCCTGTAGGAAAAACCGGCGAAGCAGATAAAGACCTTACAGACTGGATAAAAGCAAACAGCTGGGTAAAAACATACTGCGTTTATAAAAATCTTAAATGGAATTATATGCAGGCAAGCTGGAAAAGCTGGCATGATAAAGATAAAGAGATGACGCCTGAACAGATTACAAAGCTCTGGAATACTAAGGCTTTCAAAAAGGAACATCTTTTTTATGCGTGGTGCCAGATGGTTGCTGCAGGACAGTTTGAACAAGCAGTTGAAGCTGTGCACAAAATGGGATTATTGCTCAAGGGCGACATGCCTATCCTTATGAACGAAGATTCCTGCGACGCCTGGGCTTATCCGGAATTCTTTAATCATGATTTAAGGGCCGGTTCCCCTAGCGACGGCGAAAATCCTACGGGCCAGAACTGGGGCTTCCCTACTTATAACTGGAAAAATCTTAAGGCACAGGATTACAGCTGGTGGAAACAGAGACTTAAGGTGGCCTCGCGTTATTACGATGCATACCGACTGGACCATATTCTGGGCTTCTTCCGCATCTGGGCAATACCGGCTGATGACTGTAATGCATTAAACGGACACACAGAGCCTTATGCTTCTATTAAAATAGATGATTTATATGAGCTTGGTTTTGATGATGACAGAATCCGATGGCTCAGTAAGCCACACATTCCTACAAGCGTTGTAGAAGAAGTTACCTGGAACCGCGACGTTGCACACAATATTTTGAAGACAATGTGTACCCGTATTGGCGAAGAAGAGCTCTGGCTTTTTGATAAATCAATTAAGGGAAGCAATGATCTTTGGAATCTTGATTTGAGTGCTTTTGTTGACGATCCAGCAGCTTTTAAAATCAAGGAAAAGCTTGTTGAATACTGGTCTAACATTACACTCATTGAAATTGGCAAAAACAAATATATTCCGCTTTGGACTTATGATCATTCTACTTCGTGGGCAAGCTTGAATGAGACAGAAAAAGAAGGATTGCTTGAGCTGTTTGCTGCCCTTGAAAAGAAAAATATTTCTCTTTGGAAAAAACAGGCTGATGATATTTTTACTGCAATAACTTCAGGACTTAAAATGGTTCCTTGCGGCGAAGACCTTGGCGTTGGAATTGCATGTGTTCCAAAAACAATGGAGCAGCATAAAATACTGGGGCTTCGTGTTGTTCGATGGACACGCCAGTGGAGCGAACCTGGTCAGCCTTATGTTCCTTTTAAAAACTACACTCCTCTTTCTGTTACAACAACTTCAGTTCACGATTCTTCTACAATCCGCGAATGGTGGGATACAGAAAAAGAAAGTGCAAAGGCCTTTGTAAAAGCAAATGCAGGTGCGTTTGGAATTGGAAGCGAAGTTGAAGGTGCGCTTTTTGAAAAAGAAGAAAGCGAAATTGAAAAGGCAGTACAAACACTTTCACAAGCAGAGTTTACTCCTGAACTTGCACAAAAAATTCTTGAACTTTCTGCAACCTCTGCAAGTCAGTGGTTTATTCCGCCGCTACAGGATTTCTTATATATGGAAAAATCTTTGTGGCTGCCAGATGCAAAAGACGAACGCATAAATATTCCGGGAACTGTGACTGCGTTTAACTGGACTTACAGAATGCCGTGTTCTATTGAAGATTTGAGTAATAACAAAGAATTGATTAAAAAAATCAAGGGGATACATTAATGAGTATTTCATATAACGAATTTCATATTTCAAAAAAAGTACGCGACTTGTGCAGCTTTGAAGAAGGATTGTTTGCTTCGAGCGGAAACGTTGTGTTTGCTAACATGAGGAACGTGCGCAATTTTCAGCTGCTTTATAATAATTATATTGATACGGTTACTGGCGATGAAAACAAAAGAGTAAGTGCCGGTCAGCTGAATGCGATGGGTTTGATTGATGAAATTCTTCATTATGTATGTATGCTTTACCGCCGCAACAAGGTGCCTGCTTTTATGGCAGACCTTCTTGCCAGCCTGGACAAACAGTTTACAAAAAAAGAAATTGACGCTCTGCTGCTTGATTTTATAAAAGAGTTCCCGCCTGTTGAAGTTTATAAAGAAAAATGTACAGCGGCTGAATATCTTAAACGAGAGGCTGTTGATCCTGCAACTGGAACACCTCGTACTAACCGCGAGCAGACTTTGGAAGAACTCATGCTTCTTCACCTTGCAAATGAGAATGCTGCGTTCAAACCGTTCCTTTTGCTTTTTGATGACAGCGCTCTTGCAAAAAACAAACTCTACAGCAAAACATGGACTGCTGTAAAAAAATATGCAAAGGCACAACCAACATTCGGGCCTTTTGATCACGACCTTATAAATCTTTTGAAGGAACCTCAGGCTTTTGCACCGGACAGTCTTAAGGGCCAGCTTGAATATATTCAGAAATACTGGGGAGAATTCCTTGGTGAATGGCTCAAGCGAATCTTAGCCGGAATGGACACAATAAGCGAAGAAGAAAAAGCTGCATGGCATGGCTTTGGTGGCGGAGACCTTCCGGACATGTCTGCATATTCTTTTGAAAACCTGATGAACGAATACGAGCGCTACAGTCCTGACAGTGACTGGATGCCAAAGGTAATTCTTATTGCAAAAACAGTTTTAGTATGGCTCGACCAGCTTACAAAACAATACGGCTACCCTATTACACGACTTGACCAGATTCCTGATGCAGAACTTGATAAGCTTCGAGACGAAGGCTTTACAGGACTCTGGCTCATTGGACTTTGGGAACGCTCTAAGGCAAGCCGCCGCATTAAACAGATTTGCGGAAACCCTGAAGCTGCAGCCAGCGCCTACTCACTTTTTGATTACAACATTGCACAGAACATTGGTGGCTGGGATGCACTTGCAAACCTGCGCCAGAGACTTTGGCAGCGTGGTATTAGACTTGCTTCCGACATGGTACCAAATCACACAGGTATGGATGGAGACTGGGTAATCAACCGCCCAGATCTTTTTATTCAGCGCCGCGACTGCCCCTTCCCACACTATACCTTTAATGGAGAAAACCTTTCTCAGGACGGACGAGTTTCTCTTTACCTTGAAGATCACTACTACAGCAAAAACGACTGCGCCGTAGTTTTCAAGCGCGTAGATAATCAGACTGGTGACACACGTTACATCTACCACGGAAACGACGGAACAGGACTTCCTTGGAACGACACTGCACAGATTGACTTTTTGAACCCTGCAGCCCGTGAAGCTGTAATGCAGGAAATTTTACACGTTGCACAAAACTTCCCGATTATCCGTTTTGATGCTGCGATGGTTCTTGCAAAAAAATCAATCAGACGCTTGTGGTATCCGGAGCCAGGACACGGAGGAGACATTGCTACCCGAAGTGAAACAGGCCTTAGCACACAGCAGTTCAACGACGCAATTCCAAATGAATTCTGGCGCGAGGTTGTAGACCGTGTTGCACAGGAATGTCCTGACACCCTGTTACTCGCAGAGGCCTTCTGGATGATGGAGGGCTACTTTGTACGAACTCTTGGCATGCACCGTGTATATAACTCGGCATTTATGAACATGCTCAAAAAAGAAGAAAATCAGAAATATAGAGAAACTGTAAAAAATACTATCACCTTTGATCCGCAGATTCTTAAGCGCTACGTAAACTTTATGAACAACCCTGACGAAGAAACTGCAATTGCTCAGTTTGGTGACGGCGATAAATATTTTGGTGTATGTACCCTTATGATTACAATGCCTGGTCTTCCAATGTTTGGTCACGGACAGATTGAAGGCTTTACAGAAAAATATGGCATGGAATACACCAAGGCCTACAAAGACGAAAAACCAAGTCAGTATCTTGTAGACAGACACTGGCGCGAAATATTCCCGCTCATGAAAAAACGATACCTCTTTAGCGGCGTAGAAAACTTCTTATTCTATGATTTGTGGCAGGATGGCCTTGTAAACGAAAACGTATTTGCATATTCAAACGGAGCCGGAAACGAACGCGTGTTTGTCGTATATAACAACAAATACGACCGCGCATACGGTTGGATCAAGCAGTCCGACCCATACGCAGTAAAGACAGGCAAGGGTGATGAAACTACACTCACCTCACGTTCAATTTCTGAAGGCCTCAACCTCAATGGCGAAGATGACAAATATTGTATCTTCCGCGAAAACCGCAGTGGTCTCTGGTTTATCCGCAAGAGCAGCGAGATTTGCGAAAAGGGTCTTTTTGTAATGCTCAACGGTTTTGAATATCAGGTATACATGGATGTTCACCAGGTAACAGACGAAGCCGACCACCGCTACAAGATTTTGTGTGAGCACTTAAACGGCGCCGGCTGTGAAGACATAGAATCGGCATGGCAGGAAATTATTTTTGCAGACCTTTATGCATCTATGGAGGCATACGTTAAGACAGTGCTTCCTCCAATTGTTCATGCATTCACAAACGAAAAAGAACCAAAGGTAAGCGTTACAGAAATTAACAAAGTTCTTAAACTTGCAGAAAAACAGGCACGCGCCTTTGAAACAGAATGTGAAAAAATTGAAAAGGCTTCGGAAGGAACATTCAAAGAAAAGCAGACAGCTAAAGCTAAAAAATCAAAAGCAAAGGCAGACGCAAAGGCCTCGGAAGAAAAAGCCCAGGCTTGCGCCCTTACAAAGGACTGCCAGCAGATTCTCAAGCTTCTTGTTCAGGTTCACAATGCAAAGGCCGGTAAAAAGCCTGCCGATTTACAAAAAGCAATTGCAGCTGCAAAAGAAGCACCACAACTTTTAAAGCTCATGGAAATGAACAATCCTAACCTCGAGCTTCTTTTAATCTGTCGTGCACTTTGTGGAAAGTATGCAGTTACAGGTCTTGCAGACTTCCTTAACTTTGGAAGAAAGTTTAATCAGTTTATTAAGTCTTATACAGACCTTGAAAAAAATCTGCGAGGTGAGCTTACAAAGCTATTCCTGCTTTCTCGCGTAAGTGATACAAGCAAGCTTGGAACTCCTTCAGGTGCCAGAGCAAGTGCAGCTAGAATTACAGAACTTCTTGTCATAAGCAAATATCGCCGTCTCCTTAGCGGTGCAAATCTTTTTGATAAAGTATGGTGGTTCAACAAAGAGCTTTGTGATGACAGTATCAATATGGTAGAACTTTTGATGCTTATTAATGCAAAGGCTTCGGCAACACCTGATATTTTGAAGCTGTTCAAGGATCTTCGTGCTGCAAAAGTCAAGGCAG
>JBGVAV010000049.1:0-7633 GCA_045224915.1 Treponema sp. | reverse complement strand
CTACAGAACACACAAAAAATCAGCTTATTAATATTATGGTTGCCGAAGATGAACCAATGGTTCTTTCTGCTGCCGTTCAGTCACTTGGAATTATCAATCCAGAAAACACTAGTGAAGTTATAGAAGCTATTTCTTGGATCAACAAGAGAAATGCTGCATTAAACCCAACAAGCAGTCTTGCATGGCAGGTTGTAGATACATACGAAAAGCTTGCTCCTAATGCAGACAGCCGCACAATGAGAGTAATCTCTGGAAGTCTTACTGAAATTGCATCAAACTATCGCTATACAACTCCAGTAAGAGATAAAGCAAAGTCTCTCTTAAAGAAGCTTTCTAATTCTTCTTCTGGAAGAAACTCTAAATCCGACGAAAAATAAGTCTGGAGTAACTTTTGGAACCAATAATTCTCGCATCATCCTCGCCTCGTAGACAAGAAATTCTCAAAATGCTCAAAATCCCATATAGGGTTATCATGCCAAACATTGATGAAACTATTTCAACAATGCTTGCGCATGAAGAGATTCCTGAGCTTTTGGCACGAGAAAAAGTAACTGCAGTAATTCGTTCACTTCCCGCTGGACAGGAAATTCCATGGGTTTTAGGTGCAGATACAATTATTTCTTTTAATGGCTCTCTTTACGGAAAGCCACAGGATCAGGATGAAGCCTTTAAGTTCTTAAAAGAGTTTCAGGGAAACACACATACAATTCTTACAGCTTTAGTTCTTTATAATGGAAGAACTCATTCTACTACATCAAAATTGTGTAAAACAGAAGTAACCTTCAGTGAGCTTTCAGATGAAGAAATTCAATGGTATGTAGATACTGGAGAATGGCATGGAGCTGCAGGCGGTTACCGCATTCAAAGCCTTGCTTCTATGTTTATAAAGCATATCAACGGCTCTTATTCTGGCGCCATCGGGTTGCCTATTTCGGAGCTTTACGATATATTAAAAGAACAAGGATACAAAATCCTTGAATAGAGCCGTCGGCTCAAATTAATCTTCCGTGCGCTGCCCTTTTTGGGAATTGCGTATCGAGAAACAGAGTTTGGAGGGACAAAAGTCCCCGTGAAGGAGTTAATCATGGCTGTTGTTACCATGAAGAACCTGCTTGAATCCGGAGTACATTTCGGTCATCAGGTTAAACGCTGGGATCCACGTATGAAGAAGTATATCTTCGCAGAACGCAATGGAATCCACATTATTGACTTGCAGAAGACAATTGCTGCAATTAAAGATGCTTACGACGAAGTTCGTCGTGTTACTGCTGCAGAAAAAACAGTTCTGTTCGTAGGAACAAAAAAACAGGCACAGCAGGCTGTACAGAAAGAAGCTGAACGCTGTGGAATGTTCTATGTAAACAACCGCTGGCTTGGTGGTATGCTTACAAACTTTGCTACAATCAAAAAATCACTTCAGCGCCTCAAGAAAATCGAAAAGATGGAAATTGACGGCACATTCGAAAATCTTACAAAGAAAGAAGTAGCTGCTCTCCAGAAGGAAAAGGCTAAGCTCGAAAAGAACCTTGGCGGTATCAAGGAAATGAAAGAGCTCCCTGGATGTATCTTCATTATCGATACACACAAGGAACAGCTTGCAGTTGCAGAAGCTCGCAGAATGGGTATTCCTATCATTGCTGTTGTTGATACAAACTGTAACCCAGAAGGCATTGACTACCCTATCCCAGGTAACGACGATGCTATCCGCGCTATCTCATTGTTCACATCTATCATTGCTAACGCTGTAATTGAATCAGACAACGAAGCTGGTCTTAAGATTCTTGAAAATCTTAATGAAGATGAAGATGTTACAACTGACGCTTCTAACAAAGAAGAAGATGAAGAAATTGTAGACTATTCTAACTATCAGCCTACTGAAATTAAAGAAGAAGACCGCGAAGCTGACGAAGCTGAAAGTCTTGTAGACGAAGATAAAATTTATAAGGACTAATAATATGGCATTTACAGCAAGTGACATTAAAAACCTTCGTGAAATGACTGGTGCAGGAATGATGGAGTGTAAAAAAGCTCTTACAGAATGCGACGGAAACATTGACGAAGCTGCAAAATATCTTAAAGAAAAAGGCCTTGCCGCTGCTGCAAAACGTGCAGACCGTGCAACTGCTGAAGGACGCCTTTTCATCCGCAATACTGGAGACAAAGTATATGTTGTTGAACTTACATGTGAAACAGACTTTGTTGCAAAGAATGCTGATTTCATCGCTCTTGGTGAAAAGATGCTCGACGTAACTATTGAAAAGGGTTACACAAAAGTAGAAGAAGAACACACAAAGATGCTCGAACCACTCAAGGTTTCTATCCGCGAAAACATGAATGTTGCAAAGGTAGAAGTTATTGACGTTCCAGCAGGCTGTACAGCTTCTTTCTATATCCACTCAGACAACAAGACTGGTGCTGTTGTAGTTATCAGTGGTTCACAGGCTGATATTGTTAAGACATTCGCTTATGACTGCTGTCTCCACATTGCAGCATTTACACCAGCTTACACATCTAAGAAAGACGTTCCACAGAGCTACATTGATGAACAGAAAGAAATCTTCAAGGCTCAGATGGACCAGGATGAAAAGATGGCTTCTAAACCAGAAAATGTTAAGGAAGGAATCTTACAGGGTAAGGTTAACAAGCACCTTGCAGAAATCTGTTTTGAAGACCAGATGTTCGTAAAGGATGACAAAAAGACTGTAACTGCAAAACTCGCAGAAGTTGGAAAAGAAGCTGGAGCTACTCTTGCTTTTGTTACAGCTAAGTTGTTTGTATTAGGAAAATAAGGAGATTAAAAATGGCTGAAAACACAGAAGAAAGAATGGAAAAGACTATTGCGTCTTTGAAGGATTCTTTAAACACTATCAGAACTGGACGTGCCAACGCTGCAATCTTTGATAAGGTTCGCGTAGATTATTACGGCACTAAATCACCGCTTAATCAGGTTGCCACTATTCAGATTCCAGAAGCAAGATCTGTAATAATTCAGCCGTTTGATAAATCTCTTATAAGCGAAATCGAAAAGGCAATTCAGGTTGCTGATCTTGGTTTCAATCCTTCTAACGATGGAAAGGTTATTCGCATTACTATCCCTGCTCTTACTGCAGATCGCCGCAAGGAACTTGTAAAACAGGCTAAGACAATTGCCGAAAACAGCCGTACTGCAATCCGCAATATCCGCCGCGATGGTAATGATGACCTTAAAAAACAGCAGAAGGACGGAACTTTGACAGAAGACGGACTTAAAACCGAAACTGACAAGCTCCAGAAACTTACAGACAAATACATCGACGAAATCAACAAGATTTACGATGCAAAAGAAAAGGAAATCCTGAACTAGTGTCTTTGGATAAACAAAATCTTCCGTTTCATGTTGCCATTACGATGGACGGAAACGGAAGATGGGCTACACAACGAAAACTCCCCCGTTCTGCCGGTCATGACAAGGGCCTTCATACAGTTAAAGAAATTGTAAAAGCAGCCTCTGATCTTGGCATTAAACATCTTACTCTATACATTTTCTCTACAGAAAACTGGAAGCGTACAGAAGCAGAAGTTGGATTTTTGATGAATCTTATTCATACTCATTTAAAGCAGGAGCTCGATTTTTACAGAGAAAACGGAATTAAGCTTAATCACATTGGAGATTTAGAAGCTCTTCCTCCTGCAATTAAAAAAGATATTTCAGAAGCAATAGAAGATACAAAAGATTTTACAGGAATGATTTTGAATCTTGCTATCAATTATGGTGGCCGTGATGAAATCATTCGTGGAATTAAAAAAATTATTAAAAACGGTACAAGCGAAGACCAGATTACAGAAGAATTAATTTCTAAATCGCTTGATATGCCGCAAAGTCCTGACGTTGATTTATTAATACGTACAGGCGGAGAGAAAAGACTTAGCAATTTCCTGCTATGGCATATTCCATATGCCGAACAGATTTATATAGACACGCTCTGGCCGGACTACACAGTAGACCAATTTTATGCTAACATAGAAGAGTTCCAGTCGAGAAGCAGAAGGTTTGGTGCCGAAAAAGCATCAAAGTAAACAGGTATTTTATGAACAAAGTAGCAAAACGACTTTTAGTATTTTTTATAGGTCTTCCAATTATAATTGGAATAACTACTCTTGATTATTACAATCACATTGCTCTAAATATTGTTGCTATTTTTGCTTCTGCTTTTGCCGCACATGAATTCTATAACATGGCTAAACTCAAGTTTAAGATGTTTCCTAAAACACTTGTTATAATTCTTACATGTGCACTCCCCTTCTTAGCTTATAATTCAATTTTAGTAGACATGGACTTTTCAAACCTATCCTGGTTTTTAGTTCTTGAAATATTTATATTTATGGGAGCAGAATCAATCATTGCAAAAGATTTTACAGATTCTGTTTCCAAAATTGCAGTAACAATTCTTATTTTATTCTACTGCGGCTTTATGATTACATTCATTACAAGAATGACAGCTATAAAAGAAAATGCAACTATTTTCCTTTATCTCTATTTTATTCTTGTATTCATGACAGACTCTGGAGCCTGGTTCTTTGGAGTTCTGTTTGGAAAAACAACAAGAGGATTTTTTAAAGCAAGTCCAAATAAAAGTATTGTAGGATTTTTTGGTGGAATTATAACTGCCATAGCCTGCGGTATTCTTTTTAAGCTTATATTCCCAACAATTTTCTTTGGCTCTATCTGGAAGATTGTTCTTTTAAGCTTTGGAACAGCACTTGCAGCAATAATCGGAGATTTAATCGAATCAGTTTTCAAGCGCTCATTAGGTGTAAAAGACAGCGGTACCATTATTCCCGGACGTGGAGGTCTTCTTGACTGTCTTGATTCACTAATTTTGGGTGCTCCGATTTTCTATATTGGAGTACATTTCCTTTATCTTATTGCAAAATCATGAAACGAGTTTTAGTACTGGGTTCTACAGGTTCTATTGGAACAAATACCTTAAATATAATTAAATATATGCCTGAAGATTTTACTCTTTGTGGCGTTCAGGCTCATTCAAATAAAGAAAGAGTTTTAGACATTTCTAACAAAGCAAAGTGTCCTTATCTTTTAACAAGCGAAGACAATTCTCCCCAGGCTTTTCAAAAGCTCATTGACGAGTCTAAACCTGATATTGTTGTAAACGGCATCTCTGGGGCAGCAGGCCTCCTTCCATCAAAAATTGTTTTGGAAAATGGTTTGCCACTTGCTCTTGCAAATAAAGAAACAATTGTTATGGCTGGTGATTTAATTAAAGAACTTGCTTACGATAAAGGGGCAAAAATAATTCCTGTTGATTCTGAACATTCCGCAATTTTCTGCCTTACAGAAAAAATTGGAAAAGAAAATATTTCTAAAATTATAATTACTGCAAGCGGCGGACCATTCAGAACTTTAACAAAAGCAGAGCTTGAACAGGTAACAATTGAACAGGCTTTGAATCATCCAACCTGGCAGATGGGAAAAAAGATTACTGTTGATTCTGCAACCCTTGCAAATAAAGGACTTGAAGTTATAGAAGCAGCTAAGCTTTTTGATGTTACAGCAGACAAGATTGAAGTTGTAGTTCATCCGCAAAGTCTTATTCATTCACTTGTAAGAACAAATGACGGAATGCTTTACGCACAGATTTCTGAACCAGATATGAAGCACCCTATTTTGAATGCTCTCACATGGCCAGAAAATAAACAGAATTATCTTGAACCATTTGATTTGTTTGATAAGACAATGACTTTCTTTAAGCCTCGCCTTCAGGATTTTCCAATGCTCAGCTATGCATTTGAATGTGTTAAGTTTGGCAAGGCTTACCCTATTGCTTTTAATGCAGCTAATGAAGTTGCTGTAAACGCATTCCTTGAAGAAAAAATTTCTTTCCAGGCAATTTCAAGAGTTGTAAGATCTGTACTCGATAAAAACTGGAATCATAAAATTAAAAGCTTTGATGATGTTTTTGCAGCAGACGAAGAAGCCAGAAAATATACACTGGAGCTTATATGAAATGGCTTTATGGAATTCTTTGTCTCTTCTTTTTAATTCTATTTCATGAATTCGGACACTTTCTTGCAGCCAAGCTTTTTGGCGTAAAGGTAGAATCATTTTCTGTTGGGTTTGGTCCAATCCTTATTCACAGAACAGTAAAAGGCACAGACTACAGACTCTCGTTAATCCCTCTTGGCGGTTATTGCGGAATGAAGGGTGAAAATGATTTTCGCCAGGCTATGGAACAAAACTTAAAAGAAGTAAAGGGAGAACCAGATTCTCTTTATGGTGTTCATCCAATAAAAAGAGCAGCCATTGGTTTTGCAGGTCCTTTTTTTAATTTTATATTTGCAATTTTTTGTTTTTCATTAATCAATGGAATTGGCTACAATTATTATACTTACTCAAATAAAATCATTCTGGCAGATGAGCTTTATGAAAACAGCTGTACTGCTGCACGTGAGGCAGGTCTCCTTACCGGTGACGAAATTATCAGAATAAACGGAAAAGAGATTTTAGATTTCAGTCAGATTATTGAAGAAGTTTCTGTACGTCCTGCAGAAAATATTAATGTTACAGTTTTGCGAGATAACAAGGAGCTAACATTTATAGTTCACACTCAAATGGACAAAGAAACAGGAACTGGAAAAATTGGTGTTGCCGCCGATACAAACAGTTTACTTGAGCAAAGCACTCCAGATTATAATTTCTTTGAAGCAATAGGCCACGGCTTTTTAGACACATTTGAATATATTGGACTTACATTCAAAAGTATTGCAATTTTATTTAAAGGCGTAGATCTTAAAAATGCTGTTGGTGGTCCTGCCAGAATTACAGAAATGCTTGGTTCAACAGCACAGGAAGGATTTTCTGCAGGCTTTAAAGTTGGCTTTATAAGTCTTTCGCAGCTCATGGCAGTAATAAGTATTTCTCTTTTTATAATGAACCTTTTACCAATTCCAGTACTCGACGGCGGATTAATTTTAGTTGCTTTGATTGAAACTATATCCCGCAAAAAAGTTCCGCCAAAGGTTCAGTACCGCATTCAGTTTATCGGTTTTGCATTTATTGCAATTTTGTTTATAATAGGATTAATCGGTGATATAAATTATTTTATTTCCGGAGCTAAATTAAAATGAAAAAGATTATTCGCAATATTTTTACATATTTGATTTTTTGTGCATGTGCAGGCTTTGCTTTTGCCGAAGCACATATTTCTACTCAGTCACATCAGTCACAGGTAACTGCAGTTTGTTCTGTTCCTGTTACAGCTGGAAACGATTTTGAATATTTTACTGCTGGTGATGATGGCTTTTTAATTCGCTGGAACGAAAATAACGAAGGTGAACATTATCAGATTTCGGATGTTGGAATTAAACAGATTGCTGTTTCTCCAAGCGGAAATCTTGTTGCAGTTTACGAAAGCGATGGTGGTTCTGTAAACAAAGTAAGTGTATGGGACTGGAGAACTTTATCACGCAAAAAGTTCTGGCGCTATAAGGATTCAATTACTTCGCTTAAATTTTCTGCACGCGGAACTTATTTGATTGTTGGAACAGCTTCTGTAGATGGCGTTGAATTTTATAACACATCAAACTGGTCAAAGATAAATAAGATTAAAGCAAACACAGGTATTGTAAATTATAT
>JBGVAV010000048.1:0-9759 GCA_045224915.1 Treponema sp. | reverse complement strand
AATATTCACTTATACGTCGTGTCATGTTTGTTGTGTAGTCCGGGTCATCCATGCGGCCGCAATGTTCCCAATAAAACTCCTGACGGGTTCGCGGGTTGAGACATAAAAAATCTACATGAAAGGTTGCTCCATTTTTCATGTGAACAGGGTACTCGTAATGGTAGGGGATGTTTTTCTCCTTCAAAAGGTTTGCAATAATTACTTCTGATTTTGAACGCATGGGTTCATTTTTGAAGGAAACTAGATTTCCCTCTGGGATTTCTTTTTTATGTTCATATTCTTTATTTTGCCAGCGAAGTGCATATTCTTTGTTGTTCACAAAAAGCGGTGTTACAAGGAGTTTCCGTGCCTGGGGCAGACTGGAATAGCAGTTTATTAACTCTAGAGGTTTGTAGGTATTTATAAAATTGTCTAGCGCGGAGAGATTTATTTTGAGGGTGTCAAGAAGCTTTTTGTTATAATCACGTTGTGCGATTCCAATCGCAAGATTTCGTTTTTTCTTGTTCAAATAAAACCGTTTGTTTGGATTTCCTTCTGCAGCCATATAATATTGAAAAGTGTTGTGGCTTTTTGAAACACAAAGATTTCCTTTTGGCGATGCTTTTAATTGTTTTTCAACACCAGCGATAAATGCTGCCAATTCCTTTTGGCTGATTTTTGCTTTTTCAAGTAATTGCATTTGTTTTATCTCCTTTTTGATCCAATTTACGTGAATTCCTCTTTGAAAGTGATAAACCTCACGTAATTGCAGATCCTATTCTGCTTCTACATCCAATTAATTACGTGACATTTTCTACAGATTTTGTGAAACTCACGTAAAACCAAGCCCCTAATGAACATATCAGGTTAATGATTATGTCTATCAATTCATTAATTCCTCAAAATTACGTGAATATTCCGTTGTCTCCAATAGAGTTCACGTAATTACAATTCCAATGCCTGTATTAAGTATTTCCAATTACGTGAGTTTCACTTTGAAAGTGTCAAAACTCACGTAAAACTCCTTGGTTTGAAAATCAATACAGCTACTATTGAGTGTTTAAAAGACTCCAATTGTCTTTGGTTACGTGAGTTCTCCTTCTGAATAAATGTTTCTCACGTAACCTAAAAAACTCCATATATAATATGTCAAAAAAAGTGGACTTCTTACAAAAATTAGAGAAAAAATGCATTATTTAATAAAAAAAAGGATTATTTTCTATATAAAACGCGTGAGTGATTGAATACATGCTGTTGTTTTATATTGTATCGAAAAGATTATTGATTACATATTAAAAAATGGCGGAGGCAGACTTGGGGAGGGAAAAACATTCTGGCTTGCGGCCGCAAGGCGGCCATGTATTATAATTACAAGGCAAGCCAGCATGTAGCGGACTAGTCCGCGGTTTTCACTCCACAAGTCAGCCGGGAGCCATTTTTTTTAATTGAATTCTTTTTGTCTTTTCGATATGATATAAAACAGTAAAATCGGGGCGAAAGTTTTTCGATTTTTACGACTTTTATTGTATTTAAGGATTTTTTTATGACTATTACACAAATGCTTGGTCAGAGCGGACTTCTGACATTGCTTGGAATGTGTGTTGTATTCAGTTTCATCATTATCCTGATTATCTGCATGACTATTCTCAAAGCTGTAATTCATGCGCTTAAGCTTGATAAGGACAAACCTGCTGACACACCTGCGGCTTCTTCTCCGGCTCCTGCTGGAAATGATGGGGCTATTGTTGCTGCTATTGCGGCTGCCGTACACGACAAGGCATTAAAATCATAAAAAATTAGGGGAAATAAAATGGCTAAAGTTGGAATTTCTGAACTTGCAATTCGTGATGCTCATCAGAGTCTTCACGCAACACGTATGACAACCGCAGATATGCTGCCGGCTTGTCCAATGATTGATAAAATCGGTTATAAATTTGTAGAAGGATGGGGTGGAGCAACTTATGACTCTTGTATCCGCTTCTTGAACGAAGATCCTTGGGATCGTCTCCGCAAGCTTCACGCTGCAATGCCTAACACAAAAATCATGATGCTTTTGCGCGCACAGAACCTTCTTGGTTACCGCCACTACGCAGATGATGTTGTAGACAAGTTTGTTGAAGCTGCTGCAAAGAATGGTATTGACTGCTTCCGTATTTTTGATGCCTGTAACGACCCACGCAATATGGAACGCGCTACTAAGGCAGCAAAAAAATCTGGAAAGCATGTTCAGATGGCAATTTCTTATGCCGTAACTCCTTATCATACAATCGAAAAATATGCAGAGCTTGCCAAGACTTATGCAGACTTTGGTGCAGATTCTATCTGTATTAAAGATATGTCTGGTTTGCTCAAACCATACGCTGCTTATGACCTTGTAAAGGCTATTAAAGCAAAGGTTGATCTTCCTGTAGAAATCCATACACACGCAACAACAGGTCTTTCTGTTGCAACACTTTTGAAGGGTGCAGAAGCTGGAGCAGACTGGCTCGATACTGCAATTTCTTCTATGTCTATGGGAACTTCTCACTCTCCAACTGAAACTATCGTAGAAATGCTCAAGGGTACAGACATGGATACCGGTCTTGATACTTCTGCTTTGCTCGAAATAGCCGCTTATTTCCGCGAAGTACGCAAGCACTATTCTTCACTTGAATCTTCATTCCTTGGTGCTGATACTCGTATTCTTCTTTCACAGGTTCCAGGCGGTATGCTTAGTAACCTTGAAAGTCAGCTTAAACAGCAGAATGCAGGCGACAAGATGGATGAAGTTCTTGCTGAACTTCCACGCGTTCACAAGGATGCAGGTTATGTTCCACTTGTAACACCAACTTCTCAGATTGTAGGAACTCAGGCTGTTATGAACGTTCTTATGGGACGCTACAAGACAATGACTCAGGATTTCCGCAACTTGATTACTGGTAAGTTTGGTGCTCTTCCTGCAGAAGCAAATGCAGACCTCGTAAAAAAGGCTCTTGAACAGAACGGAATGGAAAAGGTAATGACATGCCGCCCAGCTGATGAGATTCCTAACGAATGGGACAAGATGGTTGAAGAAGCTAAGAAGGCTGGTGGTAACGGTTCTGACGAAGATGTTCTTACATACGCAATGTTCCCTAACGTAGCTCCTAAGTTCTTTGCTGAACGCGCTAAGGGACCAGTTGATGCAGCCGCTACATTCGCTAAGAAGGAAGTTAAGGCTGGCGATAACAAAGGCGGTTCTTATACAATCAATATCAATGGTACAGCATACAATGTTACAACTGGTCCTGCCGGTGACAGCATGAATGTAAACGTAAACGGTACAGCTTACAATGTAACATTTGGTGCACCTGGTGCCGCTCCAGCCGCTGCCGCTCCTACAGCTGCAGTTGGTAACGTTCCAGTTCCTTCTCCTGTTGCAGGAACAATTCTTAAGTTTGTTGCTCCAGAAGGAAGCCAGGTTAAGAAGGGCGACACAGTAATCATGATTGAATCTATGAAGATGGAGCTTGAAGTAAAGGCTCCTGAAGCTGGAAAGATTTCTTATACAGTTCACACTGGTGACCAGGTTCAGGCAGGTCAGACACTTGGTAATCTTGGTGGTGCAGTTGTTGCAGTTCCAGCTCAGCCAGCTCCTGCACAGACCGCTCCAGCCCCAGCTCCAGCAGCAGGTGGCGCAGGTAAAGATGTTGCCGCTCCTGTAGCCGGAACTCTTCTCCGCTATGCAGTTAGCGAAGGTGCTGCTGTTCAGCCTGATACAACAATCATCATCATTGAGTCTATGAAGATGGAACTTGAAATTAAGGCAGGTGCTGCAGGTAAAGTTCACTTTGTTGCCGCAACCGGTGCCCAGATTGCACAGGGACAGACTGTAGCTCAGATTCAGTAGGGATTAATTATGGAAACAGAATTAAACAATAAAAAAGATAAATACAAATACCTTAAGATTACTACAGTTATCTGTCTTATTGCCGTAGCACTTTCTTTTGCTGGCTGCGGTAAGGGCGACAGCGCTGCTAGTGCCAAGGCTCCATCGGTTCACAGCACAACAATCGTTAAGGGTTCAGAAAATATCAAACCTATTTCGGTTTCTTCCTTCTTTAAGAACGTAGGAAAGAACACCGGTATTTATAAGATGATTCATACTCCAACTGCTGCAGAGCTTGCAGAAGAAAAGGCTTCTAAAGAAGCAATGGAGCATGCAAAAGAAGAACAGGCCGCTCAGGCTGCCGCAGACCTTGCTGCACATCCTGTTGCCGGCTGGCAACGCCTTATCATGCTTGCAATTGGTTTCTTAATTGTATATCTTGCAGTAGTTAAGGGCTTTGAACCACTTCTTCTTATTCCAATCGGATTTGGTACAATTCTTGTAAATATCCCAGGTGCAGGTATGGGTGATGCTCCGGACGGTATGCTCCACATCATTTACAATGCCGGTGTAGGTAACGAGTTCTTCCCAATGCTTATCTTTATGGGTATTGGTGCCATGACAGACTTTGGTCCGCTCATTGCTAACCCTAAGACAGCGCTCCTTGGTGGTGCTGCTCAGCTTGGTGTATTTGCCACACTCTTTGGTGTAGCTTCAATGAACTTTATTCCTGGTATTGACTACAACATGAAGCAGGCTTGTGCTATCGCTATCATCGGTGGTGCCGACGGTCCTACTTCTATTTATGTATCTGGTAAACTTGCTCCAGAAATGATGGCTGTTATTGCGGTTGCTGCCTACTCTTACATGGCACTCGTTCCTATGATTCAGCCACCAATCATGAAGCTTTTGACTAGCAAAAAAGAGCGCCTCATTAAGATGAAGCAGCTTCGCCCTGTTTCTAAGACAGAAAAAGTTTTGTTCCCATTGCTTTTGCTTGTTGTAACAATTCTTCTTTTGCCACCTGCAGCTCCTCTTATTGGTATGCTTGCATTCGGAAACTTTATTAAGGAAGTTGGAATTGTTCAGCGTCTTTCTAAAACTGTAGAAAACGAACTTATGAACATCGTTTCTATTCTTCTTTCTTTGGGTGTTGGTTCACAGATGACACCAGAAAAGATTATGCACGCAAACTCACTTGGTATTATCGTTCTTGGTCTTCTTGCCTTCTGTATTGCTACAATGGGCGGACTTATCATGGCTAAGATTATGAACATCTTCCTTAAGGAAAAAATCAATCCGCTTATTGGTTCGGCTGGTGTATCGGCAGTACCAATGGCAGCACGTGTTGCAAACAAAGTTGGTATGTCAGAAGATCCAACTAACTTCCTTTTGATGCACGCTATGGGACCAAACGTAGCCGGCGTTATCGGAACTGCAATTGCAGCAGGTGTATTTATTAGTACATACGGAATGTAATATATTCACGGGTTAAGCCCAAGAATGACAAAGGCCCTTTTTTGAGGGCCTTTTTTATTTTAAAAATCATTCCTGAAAATCCAAATGAAGATCAAAGCTGCAAAATCGAAATTGAAACTTTGCGTTCAAACTGGAAGTAAAGCTTATCTGCGACACCTGCTGTTCGGATTTTTGCGTAAAAGTAATCTGATTTCTATTTCCAAAACAAATTGCTCCTTTTGGTGAAGCATATTCAAAATTTAATCCTGCCTTTTCTATAAACGTCCAGCTTGTTTTTTTAGCATTTGGTGTAAAAGTAAATTTTCCACTCGCAGTAGTTTTTAGCTGTTTAATATAGAAGCTGTTTGTCGTTTGCACAGAACCACCCGAAAAATCAACAAGAAGATTATTCTCCTGATTCTTTACACTTGCATTTATATTTGCACTAAGCTGACTTGTCAGATTTGCTGCAGTAAGTTTTACCCCAAACGCCGACTTTACTGTATGGTCCGTGTCTGCCAGATTGATGTTTGCAAGAAGGTTCATTCCCGTTGCACAAATCACAGGCCACCTGCCACCCCCAATAAACTGATATTTTCCACCAGTCTTCACCTGAAGCAACGGATTAATTTTTTTATCGGAGCTTGTAATTACAAGATCGTTGCCATTATAAAATCCGCTCAGACTCAAAGTTACGTGCTTGAACTTAAAAACATTTTCACTCCGCCAGGTATTCAAAAAATCTCCAAAGGGTGTTCCGTACGTTCCCACAATAAAAAGAGAAGAAAAGGATTTTGTATTTACGCAAATCTGATTATTAAAACAAAGATGCTCGCCCGCATTATAAAAATCCTCAGTCAAAAACCAGGAATCAGATTTCTTTTTCTGATAATCAAAAATCCCGCCTGTTGTACAAAACAAAAGATCAACTTTTTTGAAAGGAGAAAGCTTGAGGGAGGAACTGTAAGTAAAGGTGTCACCGTTATAAAACGAACTAACATCAAAACTACTGATAACTTTTTTGGGCGCAAATCTCGCCTGCACAAAATAACTCTGTGGCTTTGTAAAACTCTTGACCGCCGGCATGGTCGCCTGCAGCCCCGTTGCTTTTACAGAAGTCCCACCAAATGCACTTACGCTTGAACTCAAAGCAGGGGAGTTCAGTCTGGAAATACTTCCACCTTGCGAAAGATTTCCAGCCATAAAAGTAACCGGAAAAAGCGGCGTCAGTTTTTGAGTAGTAACTGCAACCCCGTAATTCCACAAATCATTTTTTATGGAAGCACGCGCCTCAATAAATGGAAGCGAAAGATTTGCAGTCACACTTGTTTCCTGCGCCCAGGTACAAAGAGCCATGTTAAATAAAAAAGCAATTAACCATATATGTTTCATATACAGTTAATTGCCTTTTTTTTTCTTTTTTAGGAAGTTTTTTATTAAAAAAATTGCAATTTTTTTAATTAACAGTGCTAGTTACGTAGCTTCCGGCCTTTGAAAAATCCGAAATCTCTACGATTTTTGACTGCCAGTATTCAGCTTCGCTCTTTGTTGTAAAAGGACCAACTCTTACACGGTAGAACAACTTTGATTTGTTATCCTCATAAGTGTAGATGTCTGAATTAATCTTTTTATCAGACAAAACTGAACGTGCATTTTCGGCAGTTTTTTTATTGCTATATGCGGCAACCTGAACCCAGAAACGAGTTACAGCAGCAGCTTTTGTTGCAGTAGAAGTTTTTGCAGGTGCAGAAGTTGTTGTTTTAGCAGGAGCCTTTGCAACTGCAGTGCTTGTATTTGTTTTAGCAGCTGGCTTAGCAGGTTCAGCCTTTGCAACAGCAGCTTCTGTTTTCTTTACAGCAGTTGCTTTTTCAAATTCTTCTGCTTCTTTTGCTTTTCCTGTGTAATATTCAGTTGTAAGAACTACAGGAGGCTCTTCAACCTTTGCAGTATTATTCTTATCAGAAACATTTACTGTGATATTTATATTCTGTGGATTTGTTTGAGAAAGTGCAGCATCTGCAGCGAGCTCACGTTTGAGAGCATTAAGATCTATAGTTGTAGACTGATTTTCTGGAGCAGCAGCACTTGATGCATTTGTCTGACCCAAATCAAGAACTGTTGTATTTTCTGAAACAACAAACATATCAGTTACCTGTGGAGAGCTAGTTCCTGCAGGTTCTACAGGAGTACTGTTTGTCCAGCCTGATGATGATTGAGTTTGAGTTTGTGCGGTTTTTTCTACCGGCTTAATGCTTGCAACCTTACGAGATGCTCCTGCTGATGGATTATATAAAATCATAGCAGCGCCCATTACAACGAGCAGAAACACACTAACTGCGGCAATAATCCATAAAGTCTTTTTTTGTTCCATAAAATTTTCCTCTTCACCGATTTTTTACATCGGCCACCTTACCTACAATATCGGTGAATGAAAAAAATAGTTTAGAATTTTTTATAAGGATTTTTTATCAATAATCAAATATTGACCATAATATAGTTGTGTTGTAAAATTGTTCTATTGTACATTACGAGGAGAGCTAGATGAAAAAACATTCTTCAATTCTTTTTGTTACTGTATTGTTGTTAGTTGGTGGGCTTTACAGTACATTATCCCTTACAAGCTGTAAAAATTTTCTTAATGGCGGAGAAGTTAGACAAGAAATTCAAGAAGTAATTGCATATAATAATGCAAAAGAAATTTCTGTTCTAATTCAACCAAAAGAGGGAACTGGTTCCACAAATCCAGTTTCAAACTACGTTGCCAAAAAAGGTTACTTTTTTGATATAAGCTTTTCAGAACATCCTTCGTATAGTTTTATAAAATGGATTGCTGTTCTGGAAGATGATACAGACGAAATAATTGAAGCACGAGCAAGAAGTGCATCAAATGTTAATGAAGTTTCTGGTGTTGTCTTTGAAGATGCGTTTTCTCCAAAAACAAAAGTCAAAATTACAAATGATAATGAAAAAATAAGGATTTATCCTGTTTGTACAGACCGAATTGCTCTTTCGAGTGAACCAAGTCCAAGATACGAACCTCTTGGTGTAAGTCGTGACCGCAGCATAACTGTAAGCTTTACAAAAAATCTCTCTACTGAAAGTTTTCTTTTTTCAGAAGACGAAATTCCTGCAGGTGCAAATACTAAAAGAGATCAAAACGGAAAAGCCTGGGCTTATGATTTTGAAGGACAAACTTACTTAAAAAATATATCAATTACAAATGCAGACGATTATTCAATTGCAGAACATTTCTTACAGCCTAAAGTTGACGGCAAGCTTTTAACAATTGCAGTTGATAAGATGAATCAGATTGAATTTAATGTTGGAGAAATATTTAAAACTGTAAAGGTAACTCTTGGCAAAGATATAATGGATACCGACGGTGTAAAAATGGAGGTTTCAAAATCCTGGAACTACCAGATTACCGAGGCAACTGATGAAAAAGCAACAATAAATCTAACAAGCGTTGCAGAAGAAGGTTCTGTTTATCTGGCTGGTACAAAGGATTATTCTCTTGGACAGACAATCGCTCTTGCTTTTACAGAATCTGCAAATTATCAATTTATCAAATGGGATTATGATCCTCAAATTATTTATGTAGATGACCCAACAAGTTCCGACACTACGGCAATTGTTCTTGAAAAAACTGATGGCAACAATCCTTCTCAAATTAAGGCAATTTGCGCTCCTCGTTTACGTATTGAATCATTTATTCCTGTTAATGACAATGCAAATCCTACTGTAAGTAAAAATACTTCCATTGTAATTACATTTAATCAAGATCTACCTAATGATGAAGATGGTAAAAATCAACTTGAGAATATTTCAATTACAATTGGAGGTACACCTATAAAATCAAGTTTTACTACACCACAGATAAATGCAAACACAATTACTTTTGCCGCAGACAAATCAAATATGATAGAAGTTCGTGCCGGTCAAACAAGAACTATTACAGTTTCAATTCCATCAGATTTTTACTATAAGCTAGAAGATGGAACAAAAGTTACATATGGTGGAAATGGAAAAACTTATAACTATAAAATAGATGAAACTACAATTAATAAAGCAGAAATTTCTTTTACGGCAACAGCTGGTTCTGGAACTCTTACAGGTGCATCTGGTTCCAATAATCATTATTCAATAGGGCAGGAAGTCCCTATTTCTTTTGAACTTGCAAATGGCTGGAAATTTAATGGTTGGACAATAACAAGTGGTGGAAATCCTGTACCAGAAGATAAAATAAAAATTGTCGACAAAACTTTATTAAGTACAAAGCTTATTGTATATGATGTAGAGTTAGGTGTAACTGTTACAGCAAGTACAAGCAAACTTCTCAAAATAGATTCAAAATCTCCTTCGGATGAAACAAATAAAAAAGATTCTGATATTGTAATTATATTTAATAAAAATCTTGATCCGGCCTGCAGTTCTTTGTTGGATAAAATACGTATAAGCTCAGATGGATACAGTCT
>JBGVAV010000047.1:0-5196 GCA_045224915.1 Treponema sp. | reverse complement strand
TCCATCACATCACTCAACTTTAAAAGTTCAAAGTTATTGGCATCCAGACAGACATTTTTGTAGCAGGATGGGTCGACCTTTTTCTTTGGATACTTTTTATTAAAATTACTTATAAAATAATCTTGTGTTACAAAATACTGATGTGTGTGGCCGTGAATATTTACTAAGCCGCAGGAAGAATCAAAATACACAGGTTCATGTGATAAAAGATAATTCTTAAACTGCAACGGACCTTTGTAAACCTTATCAAAACCAAGATATGTGTAAAAGTCTATATAATTTTTGAAGGGTTTCTTATCATTACTAAAATCATGATTGCCGAGAATCAAACACATTTTTCGATTCTTTTTCATGCGCATAATATCGTTCATGATTTTTGAATGCTCCAGATGGATGTTCAGATAAACATCACCAAAATTCCAGATGAAGCAATCGTCCGGTAATGTATCAAACTTTTTGAGGATAAACTCATTCATCTGCGAACAACCCATAGCAGAATATTCAAAGGGCCTGTTACAATACACAATGATATTTGTATGAAAGAGATGCAGATCACTTGTTATAAAAATATTGTCCGGAGAATACCCCTGTAAAAAATCTTCCTCCGAAAGCTGTTTATAATTCATATTGTCCACGAAAGAGAAATATAAGTGATATAAATTGATTTGTCATTAAAGTTATAATTTAATACAGACTTACCTTTGCCCTACCCTTTTTAATTTCCGAACGGATTTTTTTGAGTTTAAGCTTTCGTTCTTTGCTGGCCTTTGTTGGTTTAGTTGGCTTACGTTTTTTTGGAACCACAAGAGCCTGCACAATCCTGTTTTCAATCCTGTCCAGCGCAATCTTCCGGTTGACTTTCTGAAAGCGTTCATCATCAACATTAAGAACAATACAATCTTCGGCATTTATAATTGCAGCAAGTTTGGTTCTGAGGCGTGCGCGTTCTTCTTCTGTAATTCCATCTATGGCAGACAAGGCAAGTTTAAGGCAGACCTTGGTATTGACCTTGTTTACGTTCTGCCCACCATTGCCTCCACTACGGGAAAAGGTTATTTGAGAATTGTTGAGGATGGAGGTGTGGAGAGTGGGTTTGTTCATAAGACTGATTATAATACATCCTCCCCAAACTCATCCACATAGTCATCATCGTCGGTCATAATGCTGCCATCGGCCATGCGGATGCCTCCGGGATAATCATCCAATTCATCTTCATCATCCAGCATATAATCATACATACCGGATTTATCAACAAAGGAATCGACAATTTCTCCATCTTCATCTTCCAGAAAAACAGTGGTGCCTTTGTAACCGGGGGTTTTACTTCCACCACCACAGCCCATGACAATCAGTGCAATAATACAAATAAGGGGGATTCCTACAAAAATAAAAGCAATCATAACAGCCTCCTGCAAATCGCGTCTGCTATTTTGCGACTTCTACCACTGCTTCGTTCCAGGTGATGGACTTAAACTTGAGCTGAACTTCTTTCTGAATATCCGGGAAACGGAAAACTGTAATTGAATCGCCTGAGCGCAGATAGTATTCAAACGTCTTTGGGAACTGTGAGGATTTGGACTCGGCAATAATCGTTATACACCACAAATCTTTTTCGACATTCTTGATGCTTGAAACACAGGTTTTTCCGCCGCTTACGGATTTTTCAACTGGTGTAAAATAATCCAGCATTGAAGCTCCAAAAACATCGCCGGTTTTGACTTTGATTTCTTCTGCAAAGAGCATACATGAGCCGGCTAACAGCACAAACAAACAAATCAGTTTTTTCATTCTCAACCCCCTGATATAACCTTTACTGTATACAATTATATCAGTCAAGGGTGTCAGGAAACGGCATTGTTAATACCAATTTTCCCAATCTTCCCAATCTTCATTTTTTCCACCATTTACATTAATATATAATTTATGGATTTTACTTTTGAATCTCTAACCTTTGAAAATTGCTCCAGGGCCTATGAAATTGACAGGACTGATATTCCGGAAGCTTTTGTTGATGATGTCCCTACCCTTATTGAAACTTTGAAATTTGGCTTTGAAAACAAATTGAAGGGATATGCATTTTTAATCACTAAGGACGGCCGGGCTATTGGAACAATTCTTCTTGGAGAAGGAATATATTGCGAAAATGATCCGGAGGAATTAAAGGATAAGCCTTTTTATCGCCTGGTATTTTTTGTGCTGGATAAAAACTTTAGAGGCAAAGGATTAGGCAGCAGGATTCTGGAAAGCACAATCGAAAAGGTTTATAATGATTTTGGGATTCATCCGATCGTTCTTGGAGTTCACAAAGATAATGAAAAAGCAGCACGCTTTTATTTAAAAAATGGTTTTATTAAAACATCCTGTATGGATGGCGATGATTACTGTTTTATCAGAAATCCTTAAAATCCATAAAAAAGGAAGGCATTAAAATGAAAGAATACAAATTCTACGGCTGGCAGACCGCTGATTGTAAACCGGCAGATCCGACTTATGAAAAAATACAGAATCCCCGACATCTTTATGATATCCTTTCAGAAATCTGGTGTGAATATACCTGTGCCCCCCGCCTGAGGGAAAAGTGGTCCCATGAAAATCAGACAGTGGGACAGTGTTCAATCACAGCTTTTCTTGCCCAGGATATTTTTGGCGGCAAGGTTTACGGCATCCTTCGTCAGGGTGGCAACTACCACTGCTACAATGTTGTCGGCAACTGCGTTTTTGATTTAACCAGCGAACAGTTTGGCGACGAAAAACTCTGCTACGAAAACAATCCTGAACAGTTCCGCGAAACTCACTGGCAGAAAACAGAAAAACACGAACGCTATAATTATCTTAAGGCAGAGCTTTTGAAAAAGCTGGAAGAGCTTTAACTATGTAATGGACTTCTTCCCTCAGTTAGACAGAAAATAAAGCAACAAGTAATCCTATGAGCGCACAGGAAGGAAGGCCTATTAAGGTTCCGATGCAGCTTTGCTTTATATGAAAAAGATAATCCTTGTATTCCTTCATGTCCTCTGTGCCGGGAATGCGCATTCGTTTTGAATGGCAAAACCATAAGCAATCAATAATTAATGCATCAAACCAGGCAATTGAAAGCCAGATTATATATGAAGATATAAAACCTTCAAAAAATGTTTCTGCATGATTTATTTTTTTTAACACCAGCACAGAAAGAATTACTAAAACAATTACTCCAAGACATTTGCGGATAATATCCTTTGCCGTAAATCTTTTTTTTGTGTTTTCTATAAGTCCCAGTTCAACACATCGCTTTCTGATTGCAGGAGGATAATCGGAGATAACTCCCAAAGGATTTTTTGCGTCCATCGGTACAACTACCAGAGCAAATAACCCCATTGCTATAAGACATTCAATCAAAAGTATCATTTTCTTCTTCCTCTGTTAAAGTTCTCGTGTTAGCCTTAACTAACTTTAGTATAATACTGACTTAAATCTTATGCAAGCAAGCTGGTGTGCTGCAATTTTGCTAAAAAATCACATTCATCAAGGAATTTTATTTTGCAAACGGGCATCTTGCGCCAATGCACTGGCTGTTTTTTGAAGAATGGATGCAGACAATTTCCCTGCCTTCCATTTCAATTCCAAAATGCTCTTTTACAAAATCAATGGCACTTAGGATTGCAAGATAAGAATCTCGTTTGCAACAGCGGGGGCCTCCGATTTTTCCGATTGCTTCCAGAGCCCGGGAAGTCATTAAAATGGTTTGCCCCCAGGATTCTTGAGTAAGAGGGCTTGCTTTTAGAATGATAGAAACAAACATTCCCGTACTTATTCCAGCCCCACAGGCACCCCAATATCCGCAAGCCCCACCGGGAATGCTCTTTGTCCTGTTCTGCATTTCCTTTAAGGCTTCTTCAAGATCTACTCGGCCGCCCGCATTTTTAAAAGCCGTAAGCAGGGCAGCCCCAACCATAAAGTGATGCTCCGGTCCATGCATGTGACAAAAAGGCTCTGCCATCATCATGCGAATTATTTCCACCGGATTTTTTGATTGAGTTTTCAAACAGATAGAAAAAATTGTTTCAAAGGTATTGGTATCTTCATTCATTGCTTTTCCTCTTTATTGTTGATTTTCCCGGATTATTTCTTCAACTACTTCAACAGCGGCAGCAACCATCTTTGGGCAGAACTCTGTGAAGAGTTTATTATCGCGGCAATATTGAACGCCTTTTTCTGTAGACACATCGCAGCCCAATAAATCATTACAGATATAAGAGCCGCATTTTTCTTTGAAGCGGTCCATCATTAAATCATTTACTTTATTCGAAAGCTGGCGGCCTTCTGTATCAGAGGCTGCTTTCTGGCCATACAATAATCCTAAAACCATCAGGGCTCCGGTCACTGCTCCACAAACTTCCCCTTTTCGCATACCGCTTCCAAAACAGCTTCCAAGTCTAAAGGCCTCTTCTTCTGTAATCCCGCATTCATCAGCAAAAGCCGCAAGAACAGACTGAGAACAATGCAATTTCTGCGAAAAATAATTTACTGCTTTTTCTTTGTGATTCATCGTACAGACCTCTTTTATCATTCAAAGTTTAACAGCAGCACTTTTCATCAGATTTTTTTGCAGGTGCAGCTTTACAGGTAAACTGTGAGACGGCACTTTTGAAATCAGAGAACTTTTTGCAGTTTATTGAATAATATGTCCACTTCCCTTCTTTTCGTGCATTAACAAGATTACATTCTGTAAGAATCTTCATGTGATGAGAAAGAGTTGGCTGAGTTATATTAAATGCATCAAGAATTTTACAGGCACACAATTCTCCGCCTGTCAGCATTTTTATAATCTGAACGCGATTTTCATCTCCCAAAGCCTTGCAGATAAGAGCAATTTCTGATTCATTCATAGGAAACCTCACATTGATATTTATCTATATGTTATATTCTAAACGATACATAGATGATTGTCAATATGAAAAACTGCTTTGCCATTCCAACTGACATCCTCCCCTTTTTACGCTATAATCAACATATGTTTAGACCAATGAGAAGATTCAAGCAGCAGATTGCGGATAGCAAATGCAAAGAGATTTTGAAAAATGAAAAACGCGGAGTTCTTTCCCTGCTGGGTGATGACGGATATCCTTACGGGCTTCCCCTTTCTCATCTTTACAGCGAAGAAGACAATAAGATTTATTTTCACTGCGCAAAGGAAGGCCACAAAATTGATGCCAT
>JBGVAV010000046.1:0-13767 GCA_045224915.1 Treponema sp. | reverse complement strand
GTGCTCATAAGGTTGAAAAACAGAAGAAGGAAGCACAGGCTAAAAAAGAAGTTCCTGATCCTATGGAGATTCTTGAAAACGAAGATTCTCAAAAGAAATCTAAAAACAAGCATGAAGCTCTTGCCGAAAAAGCAAAAGAGCTCTTCAATGAATTTGTTCCAGAAGGTTCAACTGTTGACCGCGAGTTGAACTTCCTTACAAAGCAGTGGAACAGAATGATTTCTAAAGAAGCCTACAACAATCTTACAGAAGACGTAAACTCGCTTATCCGCGATTATACAAGACGTGTATGTAATACTCTTACTGCACAAACCTTTACAAAAGAACGAATAGAAAACCTTGCCGATGCCCTTGTTCGTACTCCAAACATGCAGAAAATTACAGAGCAAAAAGCACTTACCGAGTATGTAAAGTTGTATATGCTGAGACTTGTTAGCAACGGCGCAAAGAAGAGTTAACAACGTTTTTCCACCAAAAATCCATAATTTTCTCATTTTTTTTCACTTTTTTTCATTTTTTTTTGGAAATTTTTGTAACAAGTCGAATTTTATTTCTAATATATACGCGTAAGGATTTTATTTCCTGCGTGTGCTCCGGCCGGGCGCGGTATTCTATTTAAACGAGAGGTTATTATGAACCAGCTCAATTCTATTATTCTTGAAGGAAACGTCGTTAAGAAGGCGGAGTTTTCTGAACCAAAGACAGGCTTTCAGGTCTGCAAATTTCCACTGGCTGTTAACAGAAGAACAAAAACACCAGAAGGAGAAACAAAAGAGGAAGTTTCTTACTTTGATGTAGAAACTTATGGCGAAATGGCAGAAAGCTGCTATAAATGGTGTGACCGCGGTCAGGGTGTAAGAGTTGTAGGAAGACTCAAGCAGAGCCGTTGGGAAGAAAACAATGTAAAAAAATCAAAGGTGTATGTTGTAGCAGAACACGTTGAGTACAAGTTTTCAAAACCAAAGGATGATGCTTCGAAGAATCAGAAAACTGAAAAAGTGCCCGAAGCTGCACCTGAATCTGCTCCTGTTCAGGCAGCAACCGAAGCACCTGCCGAGACAGCAGAAACTGTTTTCTAACGGCGTTTCTTTCCTGTTTTTGGCCTACCCTTGCCTTGCATTTGCTGCATTGCTTTTCGTTCGTTGGCGGCCTTATATTCTTCGATCTGTTGCGGAGAATAAAAACCGTCCTTCCAGTTAAAGCGAGAAATGCCTGGCAGCGGCTGACCTTTTGTCATTGAAGTTGTGATTGCTTTTATCTGACCACGAGTAACTTTTGTCTTTGAAAAATCTATGAGGATTTTCTTAAAGCCAGACTGCTTGATATAGGCAACCTTATCTACAATGCTAAAAGGATCTTCCGGCATTACAAACGATCCGTCTGGGGTTGAATTTACTTTGAAAACTTTCTCCTCCTTATCTTCAAAGTAAGTAAAATCATAATCAGACGGAAGCTTGAATCGCATGCGGAATAAAGCCGGATATGCAAAAACAGGAACAAGCACACGGGAACGGACATTCTGTTCCCATGTTGCTTCAAGGTTGCGGCGGGAATTTTCATAAGGCATTATGAAGGCGCCAAGGCCCTGATTTTCGAGCCAGGAAACTGCCCAGCGGTTGAAGGTATACAAATATGGGCCTGCAATTACATTTACTTTATTGCCTTTTAAAAGCTGGATGTGTGCTAGGTTGTTTGCAACAAAGTTTGTATAACCATCTGCTATAAGAGTATCGAGCTCTGACTTTAACTTATCTTCATACGAAGAAGCGCAGAATGGATCAAGCGAAATATAAATCTGTTTTTTAGAAAACGGAAGAACTGTTTTGTGATTAAGAAGATCGTAAGAAGTTTCGCTGTTGTATTCAAGAATAACTCTTACAGGATTCATTCCCTGAACTGCAAACAAATCTGGAACTGATGAAACCTGAACATAAAGTCCGTCCGGGAAATAATCGAGTTCTTTTTGTGCAACTGGAGTTACATCAAGGATTGGAAGTCTTTCGTCTTTAGGCTGCTTGCGGTAACGGCCAATATCGTTTGGAAGCACGTGCGAATATCGTTTTGTATTTGCTTTGTACTGCAAAAGATATACTTCATCGCCAGAAGAAAAACCTGCGGGAATATCAATCCAGCGGCGGTTATTTTTTTCATCAAATTCTACAGTTCGGATTTTATGACTCATTCGGCCTGTATCATCTTTTTTATGAATACGGATTGAATCTCCCGGATCCGGGTCATAAGTTCCACCTTTAAGATAACACATCTGAATGCGAAGCTGTTCCGGAGGGGTGTCTGGATTTGCGGCTGCACGGATTGCTTCTATAAGGCCTTTTTCTGCAGGCTTTGTTCCGGCTATTTTTCCAAGATACAAGCCTGTTCCGCCTGCCTGATCAGGATTCAAAATCTGGGCACCGGCATTTTCTACGCCTTCAAGTTCATTCTTAAAGCCATACCAGTAAGTTGTTTTTGAACGTGCAAAATCAGAAGAAAGAATGCGCTTGCCTGTTGCAATTGCACCTTTTTTATCTTCTTTATAATGATCTATTACATAGCGGTAGGCAGCAACTACGCTTCCTACATATTCGGCACTCTTCATACGGCCTTCAATTTTGAAGGAATCTACGCCAGCTTCTATTAAAGCCGGAATATAATCTATAAGTTCAAAATCGCATGGAGAAAAATAGTAGCCCTGTTTAATTCCACCAGGGACTTCTGCTGTATAAAAACGACGGCATGCCTGAGCACACATTCCACGGTTTGCAGATTTTCCACCTAAGAATGATGAGAACAAACACAGTCCTGATTCACTTACACAAAGAGCACCATGAACAAAAACTTCGAGTTCGGCACCAGTTTCCTGTTTGATTTTTGTGATTTCTTCAAGACCAAGCTCACGTGCAAGAACTACACGCTTTACTCCATTTTTCTGGAGCAGGCGTACAGCTGCTGTGCTTTCTACATTCATCTGAGTAGAAGCATGAAGTTCAATATCCGGGAAGAACTCCTGGGCAAGACGCATAACGGCATAGTCCTGAACGATGAGTCCGTCTGGTCCAACTTCCTTTAAATATGAAAGAAATCTGTAAAGACGTTCTGTTTCGCGTTCTTCGCAAACTGTGTTTACAGTAACATAAACCTTCTTGTGCTGGCGGTGCAGACTTTCTACTGCTGCTTCAAACTGATTCCATGCGAAATTTGTTGTTCGCATGCGGGCATTAAAGCTTTTGAGTCCAAGATAAACTGCGTCGGCGCCTTCACCAATTGCGGCGTCAAGTGATTCTACATTACCCGCAGGGGCCAATAATTCTACCATAGGGGTAATGTAGCATATATTAGGGTTATTTTAAAGTAGATAGATGCTAGAGCAACCCGGGAGATGGATCGGAGATGGTCCAGAGGTCGGGGGAAGATGGGATGGGGAAATCTAGTGGCAACGACGGGGCCTCCAGGAGGGACGTCTGCCAGGTAGTGGCGTCGGTGCGGTGGAGGGTTTTGGTGGTGGTTAGGGAATCGGCGATGAAGGCGTTTTCTATGTTGCCGGAGTCGTAAATCTGGGCTTCGTCTAAAAGCTGGGAATAGTCGAGCATTGTTTTGGTCCAGGCTTCTACAGAAGACGCGCGGAACATTACGGCATCAAGCAGGCGGTTATCAGACCTGTTGCGTACAATAATAATATCCGTTTTATTTCCAAGAGTTGTAGTTTCTATGTCTGTCCACAAATCACGGATTTCTGGAGAAGTATAAGAAGCGGTGGCTAACGTTAAATCATCACCTTCTTCGCTTATACAACCATTTCCGCGGTTTCGCATGTGAACTACAAAAATCTCGCCGGCAGTAACTTCAATAGCTGGGAATACATATTTCTTTGTTTCCCCATCATATCCGCTGCAAAGCTCAAGCCCCGCAAGATTTCCAGATTTCAGCACGAGAAGTTCTACAAATTCATTTCTATAAGTTCCAGAATTTTTTTCTGCTTTATTCTGGCTCACGCTTTCTGTTTGGATCTCGGTAATCATAAGCTCAGGAACACGTGAATTAAAACCAGTAAACGGAACTGCAAGAGTGAGCGTGTTTCCAACAGAATCCCGCACCTGTGCATAAAGCTGATATAACTGGCCTATTTCCATCTGTTGTTCTAAGACAAACTGTATTTCGGGTTCTTCTTCATCGTAGACAACATTACAGGGAACAGTTCCGAACACTCCCGAAACACGTTCAAGCGCCGGAGACAAATCAATTGTAGAAGAATGCTCCTCCGAACCAAACAAATCATCAGTTGCAATTGCGACAACATAACCTGTTATTTCAACCTTTTCTGAAAAAGTCAGGCTAACAGTACTCTCATCCTTCACAACAAAATTATTCAGCACAGGAGGAACATAATCTCCGCTCACAACCTTAATGCCCTGCTCCGTTATTTTACACGAAACAGGCATAACCGCAGCGATTGTAATTCCTGCAATGAGGAAGGCCTCGCCAACCACAACAAGCATTTCTTTGAGTTTTGTATTTTTCATGTTTCACCTCAAAAAGAAATGCGTACAAACCACTTGGATTTGTACGCATTCTTTAGGAGAACTAACTCAAAGAAAATCTATATATAATATAGAATTAAAATTCGACTTGTTACATGTGTAAGGCCGCTGGCGGCCTTTGTTCAATAGCAGACCGTTAAGAAAAATGCGAAAGCATTTTTTAGGTCTACCTTTTTTATATATAATATAGAATTAAAATTCGACTTATTACAAAAATTTCACAAAAATTCACAAAATTTCTCAAAAAAATCGAAAAATCTATTCAATTTTTGCAGCTTCTACCATGTAGCGGATAGAAATTCCAGTATCATCTTCCTGGATTTTTTCTACAACAAAAATAAAGTTTTTCTGTGTAGGATCACACATAATTCGCTCAATCTTGTATCCGCTGATTCCAGATCTAACAACATTAGGACTTCCAACCTGTGTCTTTGAAAGAACATTTCCATCACTGTCTCTCTTTTCAACATTGATGATAAATGAAGATTTTACATTCTTTCCTTTACCATTAATTGTTGGCACAAGCTGAATGTGGAATGTGTTTGGATTATCTACAGTAGAATTATTGAAATCTGTAAAGACAATTTCGTCTGTTCCAGTTTTGTTTACATCATCAAGAATATAAAGCACCTGATCAGGATTTGCTGTTGTACATTTCAAATCGCGAAGATAATAGAAATTCTTTCCTTCAAGAGCATTGTAAACATCAATTCCAGCTTTATCGGCAGTAACGGCTGTCGGTTTAATTCTGAATACACCACCATCTACCCAGTCGTTCTTTGCAATATCAACCTGGAAAATCTCTGCCCAACCCTGATATTTTTTATCTGTACGTCCATACTGTCCAAAAACGTAATATTTTCCGTCTGCTGAAAATCCTTTATCTACAAAGGTAGCAACATCGCCGGCACTTAAAACAGCGCAGCAAAACAGTAAAGAAACAGCACAAGCAAATAGTTTTTTCATTTTTCCTAATCCTCCCAAAAGTCCAGTAAAAATGGTCATTCACTTAAATTGTCGGATTTTTTTTTTAAGTCTTTACTATTATTTCCTAACCCGATAATATTTTAATATGACAATAAAAACACGCAACAGACTGAACTTTTCACTATTTATTTTTTCGCTTGTATTTCTTGCAGTAAATATCCTCTTTTTCCTTCTGGCGCTTTACAACAAAAGCTTTTCTCTTGAGATTTTCCAGAACAATTCATCTTCAACTCATACAAATTTTCTTATTAAATATAATCCGCTGATTGTTTTTATTTCGCTCTATTTTGAAATTATTTATGTCTGTGTTACAAGCTTCCTTCTCTACCGTGTTTTTGAAAAAACTCAGGCAACAGATATTTCTTATTTCTTTATGTTTCTTGTTTCTCTTATAGCAAACTCTTTAAGAATATGGCTTCCACTTTTTAATATGGTAAACACTTATTCAAACCTTCTGATTTTCTGCGGAAACAGCATTCTTTTTTCAAAGCTTCTTATGCCTGTTTCGCTTTTATTTACAGTCATCATGAACAGTGTTGAACAGCGTCAGGATCTTGAAAAAAATATATTCCTTTTACTTATTTGCTGTATTGTTTTTGCACAGATTATTCCATTAAATACATCAAATATCTGCATGAATTTTGAAGTTGATTACAGCTACAGAAATGTAATCAAAGTAGCAGGCATTCTTATTGAAATTGCAACACTGATTGCTTTGTTTTTTCAAAATCAGCAGCATTTTTATAAACAGCTTACAACGATTGGATTAGCATTAATTATTGCAGGAACATTCTTCCTGTTTAATGCTACAAATATCCTTAAGCTTGGATTATCATTTATTCTTTTGTTGTTTGGAAATATTTTTTATTTGAAGGAACTTCACAGACAATATCTGTGGAATGATTAATTCATTGTCAAAAGCCAGTACAATCCGCCGGTAGCAGCAGGAATAATCATATTATCCCAGTCTCCAAGTGGAAATACTTCTATAAGCATTGCAAGCAGAGCAACAAGCAAACTCACAACAGGATTTCTTGAAACAATAAAAGTCGAAATAAAAACTGCAGTAAAACAGGTAAGGCTTCCTTCTAAGGTTTTACCGCCAGTATGAGGGATTTTTATTCTGCCAAAAAGTTTACCGGCAAGACTTGCAAGACCATCCCCAAACGCAAGAGCAAATATACCGATTTTTGCACAAGGAAGCGGAAGCACCAGAGCTGCAAAAACAATTCCCAAAACAAGAGTTACAGGACCTAGAACAAACTTACATTCATCACGCTGGCGGGAAGCGGTTTCTGTAATAAGAGACACTACAGGAACAGGATGACCTTCGAGACGGGCAAGCTCACAAAAATAATAAAGCGAAACAATAATCAAAAGTCCATAAACTGTATACCAGTAATAGGCCGCAAAAAACCACGGAACTGCAGAGCTGCATATATGAATTGATTTTCTGAAGAGTTCCTTCAAGATTGTTTTAGAGTCCTTCATTTTCGGTAAGATTCTTTGGTATATCAAGATAAATTGCAGGTTCAAACTCAGTTACAGGATGTGTAATATACTTGATGTTTTCCTGAGCAAGATTGCTTCCGTCAAGACGAACAAGAGTTTTCTGGTCACGAGTAAGAGAATCCCATGCTCTGAGAGACTGCTGGAACTGAACAATTGCCTGAGCATTTTTCTGGCTGTCTCCAGTGCGCTTTGCAAGACGGTAAAGAGTAACACCATAGTTGTTTGCAGCATAAAGATATGTAGTAACAAGGTCATAGCCTGCATCATCTGTCTGAGGGAATACAGTTCCGCCCTTCTCTACAATTTCATTATCCATCTGAGCAATAAGCTGTTCGTAATAACCTTCTGCAGCATAATCATCATTTCTAAGGCTAAGAGTATTTGCCATAGATAATAGAAGATTTCGTTCTTTCTTAATGCCCTCGCCTGCCTTCATAAATGAACCGAGAGCTTCAAGATAATTCTTTGAACGATAGCTTATGTATCCAAGTCTGTAGCGGATCTTTGAATTATCATAACCAAGAGCAACTGCATTCTTGTAATTCTTTGCTGCAGTTTCGTAATCACCGGCGATAGTGTAATTGATATTTCCTAAATCTGAATACAAAAGTCCAACCTGTTCGTTTCCTTCAAAGCCGGCATTTTCTTTTTCTGTTGTATAAAGTGTGATTCCCTGAGTGAACTGTTCCTGAGCCTGAAGATATTCATTTGTAAGAAGATAGTTTTCGCCAAGGAGTCTGTAAGAATCTATGTATTTGTAAATATCACGCTTTTTAAGCTGAGGTGCCTTGTTAAAGCATTCCAAAGCCTTTTTGAGTGAGTAATCAATATTGTTTATGCTGTCGTTTGTCTGAACATAATAATTTCCAAGATTGTACCAGGCAATTGGATTTGACGGATCCATATCTTTTGCTTTAATGAGAAGCTTTAAAAGGCCTTCTATCTGATAGCGAAGGAATTCTTCAGAAGGAGCAATTGGTCCGTAAAGTTTACCAAGCAGATATCCGCCAAGCTCTGTCCAATCTTCGGCAGCGAGCTTTGCCTTTTTGTTTTCTTCAAACATCTTGCGGTAATTCAAAACCTGCTGGAAATTGTCGCTTCTCATGTAGTAGCGCATCAATCTTGAATTATACAAATCGTTAGGCTTATAAAGCTGAATCAACTGCATGTACTGTTCTTTTGCAAGGCTGAGTTTTTCTGGATCTTTTTCTGTACCCCACTCAAGGAAAACATCACCAAGCATAAGAATTCCATCTGCATCATTTACATGGTAATCAAGAACTTCACGACGTGTGATTTCTTCTGCGCGCTCATAATTTGCAAGGTCATAAAGCTCCATACCTGCATATTCAAGTCCGGCAGTCTTATCGTGATTAAAATAAATCAAAATCTTTCCATATATATCTGCTGCGCGCTGATATTGTTTATGCTCACGATAACCACGGGCAAAATTGAAGAACCACTTTTTCTTAAGCTGATATGTTGCAGCTTCGTCAAACTTAATCTGAGACTGAACATATTCGTCGGCCTGTAAAAGTGCGTAACCCTGCTTGTAAAGTTTAGAAGCTTTTGCTGGAATATAGATGCAGTTCTTTCCAAAATTAAAGAGTCCCCATGAAACAAGCAGCAAGAGTGCTGTCATAAGGATTCCCGGGAGAACCTTATTTCTTAACTGATAAGAAAGGGATTTTTTATATGCTTCGTATTCTTCGGCAGTTCGGTGTTCAAAGTCGCGAGGAACTGGAATAGAAATATCAAGCATTTTTTCAAGAGTTGCAGCAACCTGGCGGGCTGGAGCTTTCTTGAGGATTTTTTCTATGATTTCAAATTCTGCGTCATCTGTAAATTCATCCTGAACAATGAGGTCTTCAAAGGCAAGGCGAACATTCAAAGGATATTCATTCAAGTTTTTGAGGAAGAGCTTGTACTGTTCATCGCTCAAGGTATTAGGAGGAAGCTCGTTTCCAGGAATTGCTTTACTGAAGTCTGGCTCATCAAGACCTTTTGATTTCTTTGATGGTTTTGGAGTTGCTGGTGCTGTCTGAACATCTGAGAAGCCTGGAATTTCAAAGTCTGAACCCTCCATGCTGATGTTGCCGTTATCAAGTTCAAAATCCTCAGTACCGGTATCTACATTAAGCTGGGCGTCTGTATCCTGGATTCCAAAATCCATGTCGTCCATTGCACTTGTATCAAAGGTTTCTATAGGTTCTGAGCTTTCTTCTCCACCTTCAGAATCTGAATCTAAATCAAAGTCGCCAAAATCACCTGCGGAGTCTGAAGCACCTTCATCATCAGGGATATCTTCCAGAGCTGTATTCATATCTGGAAGTTCAACATCTCCTGCATTAAACAAATCAGAAACAGATGGTTCACTAACATCATCCATACCATCTGTACTGAATTCATCAGGAGCTGCTGGTTCTTCAGTTTCAAAATCTTCAACAGGGGCAGGTTCTTCGCTGCCAAAATCTTCGTTTCCAAAGTTTTCGTCACCAAAGTCCTCGTTTCCAAAATCTTCACTGCCAAAGTCTTCTGTAGTCTGAGTATCTGTATCTGTGCCCGGTGTATCAAAATCAGGGATATCATCTAAAGCAGCAGCTTCGGCGCTAAAGTCAGGGGCTTCTCCAAAATCTTCAACAGGAACAGGTTCTTCGCTGCCAAAATCAGGGGCCTCGGCTCCAAAGTCTGGAACGTCTGCACTAAAATCTTCAACAGGTTCAGTGCCAAAATCGGCAACTGGTTCTGCGACTGGTTCTGCGACTGGTTCTGCGACTGGTTCTGCTGTTTCAAAATCTGCTGTATCTGTACTGTCTAAAGCTTCAATATCATCAAGATCACCAAGTTCTGCTAAATCATCAAGACCGGCAGATTCTGTAACCGGCTGTTCAACAGGTGCTTCAACTGGTTCTTCAGGGAAAGCAGGAGTATCAGGAAGGTCTGGAATTGCAAATGGATCAGGGGCAGGAGTTTCTGATGGAGTTACATCAAAAGGAAGAGTCTCTTCTTCAGGTGCCTCAAATGAAGGTGTATCATCAATTCCTGTAGAATCTACAGAAAGCTCATCTACAGCAGGTTCTGGTTCTTCTTGTGGTTCAGGCTCTTCTTCTTCAGTTCCTTCTGTACCATCAAAACCAGCGCCTGCAAGAAGTGCTTCGAGGCCCATATCTGCAACAGAAATTTCTTCCGGTTCTTCTTCTACTGGTTCCGGTTCTTCTTCTGCTATAGGTTCATCTGCAAAGGCGGAAAGGTCAGGCATTCCATCATCAGAGGAATCTCCTCCTAAATCAACAGGGGCAAGTAATGATGACATATCAGGAGCTTCAAATGAAGGAGCAGCATCTTCATTCTTTTTTCCTGAACTGCCGGTGGTTAAACCTGTAATTTCTGAAAGATCGTCGTCAACATTTGAATTATCTACAACCTTTGGATTATCAGGCATTCCAAGAACGAAGTCTTCGGAATCGTCTTCTACTGTAATGCCTTTTGGAATTGGCACAACAACAGGTTTTTCGCCACGTTGCGCACGGAGAGTGATTTCATCTCCAAGAGACTGGATATCTTTGCTGAATTGTTTGAGTTGACTTAAGCCCGGCATACCTTTTTATTTTACCCCTTATTTCCACCAAAATACAAGTATACTACTCTTCTTATATGTACGGAGAATTTTTAGATTCACTTTAGAAAAAAGATACAATATATAGAAATATATGTGAAAACTGATAATCATGTAGTGAGTACTGGATCAGGAGGAAAACAGCCGGCCTCCCGCGTCGGCGTGCCAAGAAACTACTGCTAGGCTTGCAAAGTAAGATTACACTCGCTTCGCTCGGCAAGCCTAGATGTAGTTTCTTGTCCCGCCTCCGCTCGCGGCTGGCTGTTTTCAAAATGTTTCAGGTACTCTCCATGATTCGGATTTTTGTATATCAGAATATATATTTATATTTGATTTTTTTCTCAGGGGTATGCCTAAAAAATCACACTTGTACATATAAGAGTATATGACTTCTGGTGGAAATATAATAAAAAGATATGCCTATAAAAATGGGTTATAAAAAAATAGCTCCGCCTTAAAAACAAGTTGAAAACAGATATACGCGAGCGGAGGGGAAGCGGCAAACTACATCTAGGGCTGCCGAGCGAAGCGAGATAAATGGTTTACCATGCAGCCCTAGCAGTAGTTTGTCGATTCACCGACGCGGAAGTATATCTGTTTTCCACATGTATTCACTAGCGGAGCTATTTTTTTATCTGCAAATTTAATATAAATATTTTTTTATTTCTGCCGATAGAGACAATATGAACAAGTGTAAATTTTTCGTTTTATGTGCCGGACTCATGTTGGGGCTCTGGGGGCAGAATGGTTTCGCTAAAGAGAAGGAAATCATTTACCAGCCGTATGAACTCGATAAGTTGATTCATGAGATTGATGAACCTTGTGCGCCGATTGTTACTGAGGATTTTATTATTTTTACAGCGGGCGTGGATCATCGCAGCGTGGGCATTGCTTTTGATTTTGAAAATTATCAGACTATCCATCCGTTCCAGATTTTGATGAAGGTTGATGCAGATGGAAATAAAACTCCTGTGCACATGTTCTACTGCTATGAACGAAAGCACAAGATTCAGACAATCAAATACAGAATGATTATGGACGGACTTTGGACGACAGATCCTCTTAATCCTAATAAAGAATATGATGATGATGTAAATTTATATTTTTCAAAGGTTGAAAATCTTGGAAAAATTTACGAATACACAGAAAAAACAAAGAATGATTCTGTCCGCTTTATTTATAAAGGCGAACCAGGCCTGAATCTTCACCTGGCCGGCACGTTTACAAACTGGGATCCATGGATTTACACCCTTGAAGAAACTTCCCCAGGCTTTTACGAGCTGTATCTTCCGCTGCCAACAGGAAAATACTATTACAATTACTACATTGGCCTTACCCCAATCCTCGACAACACTAATCCCGAAAAGGCATACACCTTAGACGGGCGCAGTGCGTCAGTAATTGTAGTAGACTAGAAAATTAATTAAACAACAATAACTTCCTCAAATCCGGCAGCCATCATAATCTGCTGAACAACTTTTTTTGCATTTTCGCGGGCTTCTTTTAATATGCCGTCATCAATAAGCTCTTCAAGTGTTGAATCTTTTGAACGTTCTATTTCTACAAAGACATCATCAAGCGTAATAGGAACAAAAATACTGTGAGATTCATCAAATACTTCCTGTGCAGTAATGTCGTTTCCTAAAACTTCAACATCAGGCAGCTTTATTTTTACACCCTTCCCTTCATTGTATACTTCAAAATCAGCTTGTGTAATATCCGGAATTCCAATACGAATGATTCCCGTGTATTTTATAATAGAAAAGCTTTTTGAAAGTGCCATTGATTTTTTAATTGAAATAATATCACTGTAGCGATATTTTAAAGTTACGAGCTCCTGGCAGTATGAAAGCTGAGTCTGAACAACAGCAATATTCACTTCCTTCTTAGGCTGCATTTTCTTTGTAAAAACATAATAAACACCGCCTAAAATTATCATTATCAGGATTAAAATAATAATGATTTTCGTCAAAATACCAGCAAAAACAGAAGGCCGGCGAGGCTTAAGAGAGGCAACTTTTTCTGCTTCACGCAGCAAGGATTTTCGTTCGTTAATTTTCTTTTCCATACCTCATATTATAACCCATTATACTCATTTTTTGTTGTTTTTTTTTAATTTTGTCATTATCTTTAAAGTACATACAAAAAAAATGCACAAGGAGGAATAGAATGGCTGACGAGACAATCAAACCGGCAAAAAAACGCCGTCTTATCAAACCATCATTCTTTATTTGGATGATTATCCTTGCACTTGCAGTTGTAGCAGGATTTTCAAGTTTTTACATTGTTGACGAAACTGAAAATGCAGTCATCACAAGGTTTGGAAAGTATATTACTACTGTAGAACCCGGACTTCATATAAAGCTTCCGTTCGGAATCGATAAAAACTACAATGTTGATATTTCGACAGTCCGCGCTGAACAGTTTGGATTTAAAACTGTAAAAGCAGGACGTAACAATGAATATAAAAACAACATTTACGAAGAATCAGAAATGCTTACAGGTGACCTGAACATTGTAGATGTTGAATGGATTATTCAGTATAAGGTTGTAGATCCGTATCAGTGGCTTTTCCGAGTTTACGAAAAAGAGCAGACTATCCGCGATATTTCACGTTCGGTAATCAATACTCTTGTTGGAGACCGTGCAATTCTTGCTGTAATGAGTTCTGAGCGTTCTGCAATTCAGGACAAAGCACAGGAAATGATGAACGAACAGTACAAGGCTCTTGGTCTTGGAATAAACGTAACCACAGTTCAGCTTCAGAACGTTGTTCCTCCTGCCGAAGTTCAGGCTGCTTTTGAAGACGTAAACAAGGCAAGCCAGGACATGAAGCGCTTTATAAACGAAGGTAAGGAAGCTTACAATGCCGAAATTCCTAAGGCCCAGGGTGAAGCAGACCGCCAGATTCAGGTTGCCGAAGGTTATGCTGCAGAGCGTGTAAACATGGCAAAGGGTGATGTTGCCCGCTTTAATGCAGTTTACGACGAATATAAGCGTTCTCCAAAAGTAACAAAAGAACGTATTTATCTTGAAACCATGGATGAGATTTTTGGTGGCGAAACAAAGCCTACCCTCATAGACAGCGAACTTGAGAATCTTGTTCCTGTAAAAAAT
>JBGVAV010000045.1:0-28657 GCA_045224915.1 Treponema sp. | reverse complement strand
TACGCTTTTTTTGATTACAAACCACCATTTCCGCTTTCGTGGGATAAGTTTGTTGGATTTAAGTGGTTTATTTCAATGGTTGAAAATCCTATAAAATTCAAAAAGCTTGTTCAGGTTCTTACAAACACATTTGCCATGAGCGGACTCAGTCTGTTCTTCTCATGGTTTCCGATGATATTTGCAGTATTCTTAAACGAAATCCAGTCAGTGCCTTTTAAGAAATTTGTTCAAACAGTAACAACTCTTCCAAACTTCATCAGCTGGGTTTTGGTTTACGCAATTGCATACAGCGTATTTAATAGTACAGGTGCAATCAACAGCATTCTTATGAGAATGAATGTTATTGAGGAACCAATAATGTTCCTTCAGTCAACTTCGCATATATGGTTTAAGCAGTGGCTCTGGCTCACCTGGAAAAATGCAGGTTGGGCAGCCATTATGTATATTGCCGCAATTACAAGTATTGATGATTCGCTCATCGAAGCTGCTATGATTGACGGTGCTTCACGCATGCAGAGAATCTGGCACATCACAATTCCAAGCATCCTTCCAACATATTTTGTTCTTGTAATGATGAGCCTTGCAAACTTCCTTTCAAACGGAATGGAGCAGTACTTCGTATTTGCAAACTCTTTCAACAAAGCAAAAATCGAAGTTCTTGATTTGTACGTATACAACCTTGCAATGGGTAGTGGAGGCTATTCGCTTTCTACTGCAATCAGTATTCTAAAATCTTTTGTAAGCATCATTTTATTGTGGGCTACAAATGCCGTTTCTAAAAAGCTTCGTGGTGAAACACTTATATAGGGCAGGAGGAAAGAAATGGCAAGTTTACATAAAAAGACAGTTGAAGATTATATCATTACATGGACAACATATATCATTTACACTTTCTTTGCTTTTGTCTGTGTTTATCCTTTCTATTACATTCTTATTAATTCTGTTAGTGCAAATGATTTAAGTGAACGTGGAAAGGTTCTTTTTGTTCCGCTTAAATTTCACTTGAGTAATTATCAGCAGGTAATGAAAATTAACGGACTTGTTAATTCGTTCAAGGTTTCAATTTTAAGAACTGTAATTGGAACAATGTTTACTGTAGTTGTTTCGGGCTTTCTTGGATACATGTTCACAAAAGAAACTTTGTGGAAGAGAAAGTTCTGGTACCGCTTTGTAGTTGCAACTATGTATTTTAATGCGGGTATTATTCCCTGGTTCATTACCATGAGAAACCTTCATCTTACAAATAATTTCTGGGCATATATTTTCCCTGTTGCGGTTCAGCCATTCTACATTGTTTTGTGTAAGACGTTTGTAGAAAGCATTCCAAAGGAGTTGGAAGAAGCTGCTGTAATTGATGGTGCAGGAACGCTTCAGATTTTCTTTAAGATAATTATTCCTGTTATAAAACCAATTATTGCAACAGTAGCAATCTTTGCGTCTGTAGCACAGTGGAACTCTTTCCAAGATACCTTGCTGCTTGTAACAGATCCAAAGCTTTATACTTTGCAGTTCACTCTTTATCAGTATATAAATCAGGCAAGCTCGCTTAAGGCGCTTGTTAATAACAGTACTTCGGCTGCTGCTATGGCGGCAAGTCTTGCTCATGCCCAGACTGCTACATCTATTCGAATGACTGTTTCTGTAATTGTGGTTCTGCCGATTATCTGCGTTTATCCGGTTTTCCAGCGTTACTTTACAAAGGGAATTATGATTGGCGCAGTAAAAGGTTGATATAGAAAAAAAATAGGAGGAAACAAAGTGAAAAAAGGAAAGATTATTTCTGTCATCACAATGATTGCTGTTTCTGCTGCATTGCTTTGCAGTTGTGGAAATGGCAAAAAGGCTTCGAAAGTTGTTGACGATAACGCACCAATGACTCTTGAAATTTTCGACGTTGCTGCTAACTATCAGGGTATGCAGACTGGTTGGTTTGCAAAAGTAGTTAAGGACAAATTCAATATTGAACTTAACATCATTGCACCACAGGTAGCAGGTGATTCTATCTATCAGCTTCGCTCAAGCGCAGGTAACCTTGGAGACATTGTACTTCTTGAATCTACGCAGTTCCAGGATTGTCTTCAGGCTGGTTTGATTAAGGATATCAGCGATAAGATCACAGGCTGTTCTAACCTTATGAAATTTGACAAGCAGATTCAGGCTTTGAACAAAGGTCTTCCTGGAAACTCTGCAGGCAAATATTATGGTATTCCAACAGAAATGATGGATACTTCTCCAACTTCATTCACACAGGAAAGAATCTATTCTCTTCCACAGTTGCGCTGGGATTTGTACAACAAGATTGGCGCTCCAGAACTCAACAACCTTGATGATCTTTTGAAGGCATTTGTTGAATTGCGCAAAGTTCACCCAACAAACGAAAAGGGTGATCCAGCATATCCACTTTCACTCTGGCCAGATTGGGACGGTGGTGACGGTATGATTGGTATTGCAAACGTTGTACAGCTCACAACATGGTACGGTGAAAAGATTAAGGGTTCTGCAATCCTCAAGTCAGACGGAAAAACATTCTACCCACTTACAGAAAAAACTGGAACATACTACAAGATGCTTAAATTCTTGAACGACGCTTACAGACTCAAGGTAGTAGATCCTGATTCTGGTACACAGGACTGGAACTCTGTTTGTGCTAAGATTTCTAACGGTCAGGTAGACTTTATCTGGTATACATGGGAAATTGGTTTCTGGAATACATCTGACCGTCTTGCTGACGGAACTGCATTCTGCTTTATCCCTGTTAATGATCAGAACTACTACACAGACTCAGATGCTTACTACGGAAGCGGACGTGTATTTGGTGTAGGTTCAAAGGTTGATGATGCTAAGTATGACCGCATTATGAAATTCCTTGACTGGTATGCTTCTCCAGAGGGAGCTACAATCCAGCATGATGGTCTTGAAGGCTTTAACTATAAGAAGCTTGCTAACGGTAAGTTTGAACAGATGAATGATAACGCTCTTATGGATAACCTCCCGGTTCCAGCTGAATTTGGTGGTGGCGGATACAGCGATGGTTTCAATGCTATCAACCAGTGGATTGTTAACTCTATGTGTACAAACCCAATTACTGGAGAAATTTACTCTCCACAGTACTGGGCTTCTTATAAAGAAAAGAACATGACACAGATGAGAAGAGACTGGGAAAAGAAGTTCGATGCTACAGATGCTACAAACTGGATGACAAAGAACAAGAAGATTGTTGTAAGTCCTTCAGTTGCAGTTGCTCTTCCTTCAGACTCTGCTGATATTTCTGTAATCCGCAACAGCGTAAACAAGTCTGTTTGTGACGCTTCTTGGCGTATGATTTTTGCTAAAGATGATGCAGAATTCGACAAGATGTGGGCAGAAATGGTAACAGAAGTAAAGGGCTTTGGATTTGATGACCTTTACAAGTTTGATACAGAAAAGCACCAGATCGAAGTAAACGCAAAGTTAGCTGCAAAATAATAGGCTTTTTGATTTAATCTAAAGGTCCGTGGGCTCTCACGGAAAATGCTCATCGTCAACGGAGAATGTTGCCGTCGGTCATTTTCCGCTACGCCCACGGACTATTTATTTTAAAAGGAAAAGACTATTATTTTGCGCTACGTACCCCAAGAACAAGAAAAAAAACAATTTTTTATTTCAAATATCTATAAAACCATGTTATAATTTTTTAAATGACAAAAACGGATTCGAATGTAAAAAAGGAAAAAGTATCACATAGACGCCATCAGGGAATTTGGAATTTTTTCTGGTATATTACAGCCCCATTTTTTAAGCTTATCTATTCCTATAAATGTAAAATTGCTCCTAAAATAAAAGGTCCTTATCTTGTTATTTCAAATCATACAACTGAATTAGATTGTGTTCTGGTAGGAATGAGTTTTCGTAAACAGATGTATTTTGTTGCGAGTGAACACGTTTACCGCAAAGGCTGGATTTCCAAGCTTTTACGCTGGTCTTTCGAACCAATTGCAAAAATGAAAGGTTCTTCTGATACCCTTACAGTTATGAAAATTATCCGCAAACTGCGTAATGGATATAATGTCTGCCTTTTTGCCGAAGGAAATCGCTCTTTTGATGGAAGAAATTTTCCTGTTTTTGATGCTACAGGTAAGCTCGCAAAAATCAGCGGAGCCAGTCTTGTTACCTACCGTATTGAAGGCGGATATCTGACTAATCCTCGCTGGGGCTTTGGAATCAGACGGGGAAAAGCTTATGGCCATGTAGTTAATGTATATACTCCAGAGCAGCTCGCCGGTATGTCTGTTGAAGAGGTAACGCAGGCTGTTGTAAATGATATTAATGAAAATGCTTACGAACGACAGGCTTTAAAACCTGTTGCCTTTAAGGGTAAAAATCGAGCTCTTGGAATTGAGTGTGCTTATTGTGTTTGTCCTCGCTGCCGTGCACTGGGAAAGATTACATCTAAAGGCAATAAAGTTATTTGTAGTAACTGCGGAAATGAAAGTGAGTTTGATGTATACGGAAATTTTGATCCTGCTTTTGGTGTAACAAATCCAACGGAATGGGAAGATTTGCAGGAAGAATATTTTAAAGAACTTGCGGCAAGTGACCGGGATGATTCATCTCCGTTTTTTACCGATTCTGATGTTTCGCTTAAAACTATAGATTCAGAACATAATGAAAAAGAAATCGGAACAGGAATGATGGCATTATACAAAAACAGGTTTGAGTTTGTTCCCGTCAATGGAGAGACTGTTTCTCTTTCTATAAAGGATATTCCAGATATGTCTGTTTACAGCCGTAACGGCTTTGTTTTTTCAGATGCAGCAGGTATCCATTACGAAATAAAACCAATAGAAAAAAAATCACCGCTAAATGTGCGGAAATATATATCAGTCTGGAAAAGACTAAAGGAGATTCAAAAATGAATTATTCTGCAGAAAACATAGGATTGTGGAGTCCGGTTATACAGCTTGGTATAATTGCGATTTTAGTACTTATCTCAAATATTCTAAGGCTTAAGATTCCTTTGGTAAAAAAGACGCTTATGCCTACTTCTGTTCTGGCAGGCTTTTTACTGCTGGGCTTTAAGTATACGGGAATAGTCCCTATTGATACAAATATCCTTGATGCGCTTACATATCACGGAATTGCACTTGGTTTTATTGCCATGTCGCTTAGAGTTACAAAGAGTGATTTTTCACAGGGCGGGGGAGTAAGAACTGCCGTAAACAGTGGAGCAATGATTGTAAGCTCGTATATGGTTCAGGGTGTAGTTGGCCTCCTTATTTCAATAGGCCTCGCATACACCTTTAAACCTGATATGTTCAAGGCTGCAGGCATCCTTCTTCCAATGGGCTTTGGCCAGGGCCCGGGACAGGCAAACAATATCGGTTCCAGCTATGAAGCCTTAGGCTTTGCAGGTGGAAAATCATACGCCCTTGCAATTGCCGCAACAGGATTTTTAGTAGCCTGTACAATTGGTGTAATATATCTGAATATCCAGGCAAGACGCGGAAAGTTTGAACGCAAAAATGCAGAAGAAATTTCTGGTTCTGTAACACTCGATACTTTCCAGGATGAAGGTGAAATGCCAATTTCTCAATCTATAGACCGCCTTTCTATTCAGGTTGCCCTTATTGTAATTGTATATGTATTTACATTCTTTGTTTTGTGGTTAGTAACAACGCTGCTTGCAAAGTTTGCCCCTGGAGTTGCAAATGCTCTTTCTCCACTTTTCTGGGGCTTCAACTTTATTTTTGGTTCTCTATTTGCAGTCCTTACTCAGAAGGTTCTTTCAAGATTCCGAAAAATCAGATTGATGAGAATGCAGTATCAGAACAACTATCTGCTCAGCCGCATTTCTGGTCTTTTCTTTGATGTAATGATTATCTGTGGAATTGCTTCAATTGACTTTGAAGATTTGCATGGCTTATGGATTCCATTTACGCTCACCTGTATTCTTGGTGGTATAGCAACTTTCCTTCATTTAAAATTCTTCTGCAAGCGCATATACAAAGGCTACGAAGAAGAGGGCTTCCTTTCGATGTTCGGTATGATGACCGGTACAATAAGCTCAGGTATCCTTCTTGTTCGCGAAATTGACCCGGATTTTATGACACCTGCTGCCAACAATCTTGTTTCTGGTAGCGGTGTAGCAATTGCATTTGGTGCACCGATGCTCATTTTAATAAGTATGGCACCAAAATCTACAGCCTCGGCATTTATTGTTCTTGGACTTCTTGCTGTTTATTATTTTATTCTTTGCGGAATTATGATGATTAAACGAAAGAAAGATAAAGAAGCTGAATAATCATTGCGATAACGAACGCATTTTTATATAATTATATATAGAATCAAAATTTAAAAAATGGGGGTAAATATGAAAAAGTTTTTATTTTTGATTTCTTGTCTTGTGGTGTTTGGGCTTACTGGTTGTAAGAAGGATGTTGAAAGACAAAGTTATTCTGTAACTATAACAAATAACTGCAGTGTAGATATTCTTGTAAACGTTGGTTACGTTGAATATGACAAGAAGACTGGTTATGATTGGAAACATGCCAGTTATTCCGCATTTAAAGAATATATGCAACTTGGGCCAGGTGAAAACGCTGTTGTATCAGGTAAGCTTGCATCTAATGAATACTTCTGTATTGGTGGTAAGATATCAAAAATGGACAGATCTTGGGCTGTAGATGCCAGATATAAATATGTTTATTTTAGAGAAGATCTGCAGACCCCTGGTAATGTTGTATTAAGTAAATATCGTACAGATATTTCTAGTCTCACAAAAAAGCAGTATAGTTTTACAATTAAAAATGAATGTTCCCAGGATCTTAAGGTATGCGTAGGAGAAGTTCCAAAGGTTAGTGGAGAATATCTTTGGACTAATTCAAATGGTTATACAGTTAGTTATGATAAAGAGTTAGCTTCTGGTGCAAGCATTGATATTACCGGCGGACTTTATGATGGATATTCTTTTATTGTCGATGTATATAAAAAAGTTGGCGAAGACTATGAAATTGTAAGTGGTTGGGCTACTGATCCGGAATATATTACATTACTTATGTATAACGGAAATCCAGATAATCCAGATGAAATTTGGGGCAGGTCATTTGCTAAAAAAGAAAGTAAAATAAAGGATAATGGGGATTCTGATATTTATCCATTAACAATCACTAATAAATATACAGCACCTGTTACTGTATTTGCAGGCGATGTTCCGTACAGCATAAAAAAGGATTCAAAGATCTATAACTGGGATGCCGGTAATCCAGAAGTTTTCTTAGGTAAAATTATTCTTGAACCAGATGAGAGCATTAAAATCTATGGAAAATTATCAGGTAATAAAGATTTCTATGTTGTTGCATGGCCTCTTTATGGAAATGGAGGATGTGGCTGGTCTGTTCCTATTACAAATAATCATGCTGATATTATTGCTGATTCAGAATGGGTGGTTGGTGTAAAAGCTTATAACGAATCTTCCGGCTCTTCATCATCATCTCAGATATTGCTGTCTGCTGTGAATCCAATGATTACTGTGTCAAAATAACACAAAAAAGATGCCAAAAAGGGCGAGTGTGTTAAAATGACACACTGAAAATGACAAAAGCGGAAAAATGACCACAAAATCGGGTCAATTTCCGCTTTTTTTATTGAATTTTAAGAAAATCTGAATAAAAATCTCACTTGGCATGAAACTTGCTATATATAAGGTGTATAGTAACTAATGGAGGTTTTACAGATGAAACACGATGATGTTCTTTCAATGTATCTTAAGGAAATCAACAAGGTTCCTTTACTTACCCGTGAAGAAGAAGTTGAACTTTGCAAAAAAGCCAAAGAAGGCGATAAAGCTGCAAAAGATAAGATTATTAAAGCTAACCTCCGCTTTGTTGTAAAAGTAGCAAAGAAATATCAGAATCATGGTCTTGACCTTACTGACTTAATCAGCGAAGGAAACATTGGTCTTATAAACGCAATCGAAAAATTTGAACCAGAGCGCGGCTATCACTTTATTTCTTATGCCGTATGGTGGATTAACCAGTCTATCCTTAAGGCTGTAAGCGAAAAGAGTCGTGCAATCCGCCTGCCGCTTAATCGTGCAAATGAACTTGTTCGCATTGAATATGCAAGCAACCTTATCAACGGTACATTGAGCGAAACAGAAGAAGTAGAGCAGATTGCTCAGATGGTAAATATGCCTGAGTCAAAGGTTCGCGAGCTTCTTGCTATCAGCAATGATATGGTTTCGCTTGATGCAAAGGTTTCTTCAAAAGACAGCGACAATTCTGTTGTAAGCGATTACTTTGAAGATGAAACATATGAGCGCCCAGAAGAAGCCACAGTTAATAAAGCTCTCAAAAATGATATGAACAAGTTGCTTGATACACTCAAGCCTAATGAAGCAAAGGTTCTTCGTCTTCGCTATGGTTTGAATGGACTTAAGCCAATGTCTCTGCAGGAAATTGGTGAAGAATGCAACCTTACAAAAGAGCGCGTTCGCCAGATTGAAAAGAAAGCAATTTTCCGTCTGCAGAATCCTACAAGAATGAAAAAACTCGACGGCTATCTTGCTGCATAAGAGTTTGAAAAAGCAGAAAATGCATCGGTACGGGCCTGAAGCAAAAGCTCCTTGTCTTTACTGATATCTGCAATACTGAATGCTAATTCACCGGCCTGGGCAGTTCCCTGTAATTCGCCCGGGCCTCGTGTTTTTAAATCCTGTTCTGCAATATAAAATCCATCAGTGCTCTGGCGCAAAGCTTTCATTCGTTCAATACCTGTATCTGAAAGATTTTTATTATAAATTAAAAAGCAATATGACTGATCACTGCCTCGGCCAACACGCCCGCGCAGCTGATGCAACTGTGCCATACCAAAATGATCTGCCTGTTCAATAACCATACACGTTGCATTTGGAACATCAACTCCAACTTCTATAACTGTCGTTGCAACAAGAATCTGAATTTTTCCGTCATGGAAATCACTGAGCGCTTTTGCCTGTTGGTCTTCATCAATTTTACTGTGAACAAGGGCGCATTTATATTCTGCAAAAATCTTTTTAAGCTGCTCAAAGTTCTGCTCGGCCGATTTATAATCTCCGTCTGACTGAATTGCGGGATAAACAAAATATGCCTGATGTCCTTTTGCAAGTTCTTTTCTTACAGCTTCGTATGCATTAGTTTCATTGCCTTCTTTTACAAGATATGTTTGAATTGGTTTTCGTCCTTTTGGCAATGTTTTAATTACAGCTACATCAAGATCGCCGAACATTGTAAGGGCAAGTGTTTGAGGAATTGGGGTTGCACTCATCATTAAAAGGTGAGGTTCACTTGTCATACCGTTTTCTTCGGAGACACGGCCTTTTGCAATAATTGCCTGGCGCTGTAAAACTCCAAAGCGATGCTGTTCATCAATTACTGCAAGCTGCAAATCTTTGTATGCAACCTGGGCACTAAAAAGTGCATGCGTTCCAATAAGAATATCAATTTCTCCAGCCTTGAGAGCTTTTAAAAGCTGTGTGCGTCCCGAAGCCTTTACGTTGCCTGTTAAGAATGCTGTACGTATACCAAGGCTTCCAAGCATCTTTTGTGTTGTCTCTGCGTGCTGGCGTGCAAGGATTTCTGTTGGTGCCATAAAGGCGCACTGACCGCCATAGTTGATTACCCGCAGGCATATAAAAAGGGCAGTGAGTGTTTTACCGGAACCAACGTCTCCCTGTAAAAGTCTTGCCATTGTAAAAGGAGGGCGTCCCGAATTAAGCTCAGGTTTATAACGCTGTGTAAAGCCTGTGTCAATTTCGGCATTCATCTGGTAAATAACTTTTTGCTGGTCGGCAGTTAAATCAAAAGGAAGCTTGTCCATGAGTTGTCGCTGCAAGGGAGAAAGAGAAGCTCTGAACTGTGCAACAGATAATTCTTTTAAGTCAGAGGCCTCCTGCAGCCCCTCAGGCAAGTCTTCAGAAGGAATAAAGCCTCTGTGTCTGAAGGCTCGCGCTGCAATTGCATACTGAAGATGATAAAGCTCTTCATAAGCAAGAGTCTGTCTTGCGGCTTCTGCCTGTTCCAGTGTTTTTGGAAGATGAATTTGTGTAACTGCATCCTGCTTGTGAATGAGTCCGCGTTTTTGAATAATATCTTCGGGCAATTCATCATCAATTCCGTGAGCATATTGCGTAACTGCGGAAGTAATTGCTTTTGTTAAGACCTTCTGGGTAATTCCTTCTGTAAGATGATAAACCGGGAGAATGCCTGTATTCAAAGGCTTTGCCTGACGCAAGAAAGCGGCCGTAACCTGCTGCATGGATTCAAGGCCAAGCTGATTTACGCTCATTTTTGTAGCTTCAAAAGAAGTGCTCTGGAGCTTGTTGTATTTTACATAAAAGGTGCCTGTTACAGTTATTACGGAACCAACCTCAAGCTGATTTTCTAAAAAGGCACGATTAAAACAAATGAGCTCTGCAGGGGCTGTCCCGTCATTTATATTTATTTTGAGTGTCTTCATGCGGCCGTAGCCAAACCATTCATGGGACATGACTTTTGCAACAGTATGAATCTTTGGATGAGTTTTATATTCTGCAAGGGTGACTTTTACGGAACGATCCTCATAATCGCGCGGATAATACTGGAGCAAATCACCTACAGTAAAAACATTGAGCTTTGCGAGATTTTTTGTTAGCTGCGGGCCAACCCCGTTTATTGTAGAAACAGGGTTTTTAATATCGTTTATTTTCATGCGGTGTCGTCATTGCGAGCCGAAGGCGAAGCAATCATACTAGAAAGGTATGCTATTGCATAGATTAATCAGAATTCCAAACAAAACTCTTGAAATGAGCCAGATAATTCCAAGCGAAATCCAGCTTACAAGAAGTGCCTTTTGATATGTGAGATTGTTCCTGAAAAAAGTATTTCCAATTTTGTAAACAAATTTCTGGAGCATTAAATCTACCTGATACCACGCAGAGTTAGTAGAAACCTGACCTTTATTTACAAGAAGAACAATCCAGCGGATTAAAATGAGCAGAATAAAAATGCCCAGCAGGGTAGAGATAAGACTCCAGAGCATTCCTAAAATCATTGCAAGAATGCTGCCAAAGTGAATTCTTCCTGTTGTTGCAATGCCGCCAATAACTGATGAAAGTATAGAAAGAATACCAATTGCAAGGATAGGCGAAAAATCAATGTTGCCAATACGGAACCAGCCTCTTTTTGAAAAGAAATTAAGATATGGATCTGTAATTGAAGAAATGACTTTTCCAAACTTTGTGAATTTCGCACCCGGAATCCAGGTCATGAAAATTGAAATAAGGCAAAGAACTGTATAAATAACAATCAAGCCCGAAAGTATAGATAAAACTGCATGCATTTTTTTACTCCTATTCCAGCCACACGTCTTTTACAAAAGAAACAGACTTTATTTTTTCAATAGTTGCCTGATCTGCATTAATATGAAGCTGGTCATTTGCTTTGATGACAAAAGGATTTTTTCCAGTGTCTACATGAAAATATACTGAACAATTACCCCTTTCATCAAATAAAATATTCTTTAAATCTGAAATTTGTGTCTCATTATTGAAATTTGCACCAACAAGAATATGTACACTCTCAATTGAACGGTTTTCCAAAAGCTTTGCGTCTTCTATAGAATCTACAATCAAAGATGGTGTATCGCGCGAAGCATCAACTTTACCCTTAAAGGCATAGATTCCTCCGTCTTCAAGCTGATTTCTTAGAACTCCCCATGTCTTTGGGAAGAACGTACAGTCAATTTCGCCTTCGTAATCAACAAGCTTTGCAAAAGCCATTTCATCACCTTTTTTTGTACGGATTGGATGAAGGCCAGAAAGCATTCCAAGTGCAATATAAGATTTTCCTGCATCTCGTCGCTGCCATGAGTTTACGCCTGCCGCATCCATGTGTGCTTTTTCTGCTTTTGTTTCTGCAGCAACTCTTTCCATATTAGAAGACTTTAAGGTAACTGCACGTGCAATTGCTTTTTTATAATCATCAAGCGGGTTACCGCTTACATAACAGCCAATGCATTCTTTTTCCATATTGAGAAGCTCCATTGTTGGAACATCATCAATTTTCTGGAATTCAAATTCTGTATAAGAAAGCTCTTCTTCAGAAAAGTCACCAAACAAGCTTTCCTGGCCTTTGCGAGAATCGGACATCAGTTCATTTACATAACCGATTGCGGCTTCCATATTTGCAAGAAGCGTTACACGGTTTAAGTAAGTACCGTCGTCTTTTCCAACGTTATCAAAAGCACCTGTTTTAATAAGAACTTCGATTGCCTTTTTGTTTACTAAAAGCTTTCCGTCAGCGTCAATGTTTACGCCAATTCGCTTTAAGAAATCCATAAAGTTTTTGTATGGACCGTTTGCTTCTCGTTCTGCAACAATTGCTTTTGCGGCTGTATCTCCAATACCTTTAATTCCTTTAAGACCAAAAACAATTCTTCCGTTTACAACATCAAAATAAACATCAGAACGGTTGATATCCGGAGCATCAACTGGAATACCCATTTTACGAGCTTCTTCTATATAAACAGGAAGTCCGTCTGTAGAATTAATTTCGTTTGTAAGGTTGGCTGCCATAAACTCTGCAGGTTTATTTGCTTTGAGCCAGCCTGTGCGGTAAGCAAGAACAGAGTAGGCTGCAGCGTGAGATTTGTTAAAGCCGTAGCCTGCAAAAGGAATCATAATTTCAAAAATTTCATCGGCATGCTGTTCTGTAAAGCCCTGCTTGATAGCACCTTCAATAAATTCCTTTTTCTTACCCATAAGAACTTCCGGCTTCTTCTTTCCCATGGCACGACGAAGCATGTCGGCACCACCAAGACTAAAGCCTGCAATCTTCTGGCTAACCTGCATTACCTGTTCCTGGTAAACCATAACACCGTATGTTTCTTTCAAAATGCCTTCAAGACAAGGGTCTGGATATTGAATAGTTTCCGGCTTCCATTTACCGTCGATGTAATTTGGAATATAGTCCATTGGACCCGGTCGATAAAGCGCATTCAACGCAACAAGGTCTTCGAGCTTTTCTGGTTTAAACTTACGCAGAATATCCTGCATACCAGGAGATTCAAACTGGAATACAGCAACAGAGTCTCCGCGCTGGAACAGTTCAAATGCAAGCTTATCTGTTTCGCTTACCTTATCTGCATGAAAATCTGGTTCACCAGGTTTTTTATGCTTGTTTATAATGTTCTCTGCATAGCGGATTAATGAAAGAGTTTTAAGTCCAAGGTAGTCAAATTTTACAAGGCCGCATGGTTCAATAATATCCATTGTATACTGAACTGCAACTTCACCAGTTTTTGGATCTTTAAAAACAGGCGCCCAGTTAGGAAGGGCAGTAAGACCAATTACCATTCCCGAGGCATGAAGACCTGTATTGCGGTTTACGTTTTCAAGCTTAAATGCAAGTTCAAAAAGCTTCTGATAACGCGGATCATCCTTGTAAGGAATAAGCTGACCGCCATCAGGGAACTTGTCGCTAGGAGGAGAGAAGGCGCTTTTTAAAGTTGCCTTAGGGTTATCGGGAATACATTTTTTGAGCATGTTTACTTCGCTGAGCGGAATATTTAAAACACGTCCAACGTCTGCAATTACCTGCTTGGCCTTAAGGGTACCAAACGTAACAATGTGTCCAACCTGAGGCTCACCATACAAATCACGTGTATGCTGGATAATATCCTGTCTGAAGTCGAAGTCCATATCAACGTCAAAATCGGGCATTGATACACGTTCAGGATTTAAGAATCGTTCAAAAATCAACCCGAATCGGAAGGGGTCAATATCTGTAATTTCAAGACAGTAGGCAACAAGAGAACCTGCACCGGAACCTCGGCCAGGACCAATTGGAATATTATGCTCTTTTGACCAGTGAATGAATTCCCATACAATAAGGAAGTAGCCCGAAAATCCCATCTTAAAAATAATGCCAAGCTCATATTCTGCGCGGTCACGAATCTCGGGAGTTATTTCTACATAGCGTTTACGAAGACCCTGCTCAACAAGATTGCGTACATAATCATCTTGGTTTGCAGCATAGTCATCGCCGTGCTTCTGGAATTCCTGTGGCAATTCAAAGCGTGGAAGACAGCCTTTAAGCTCTTCTGTTTTATACTGATGAATTGTAAGATTACACATGTTTGCAATCTTAATTGTATTTTCATAAGCTTCCGGGCACTGCGGAAAAAGAAGTCTCATTTCTTCTTCTGTTTTAAAGTACCAGGAGGTAAGGTTTTGTTCACCGCCCATTCGAGAGTGTGGTTCAGTCAAAATGTTTTTAAAACCAATACAACGAAGAGCATCCTGGGCTTCTGCATCCTCCTGCTCAACGTAGTGAACGTCGTTTGTTACAACTAACGGAATGTCAAGCTTATGTGCAAGTGCAATCAGTTTTTCTGCAACAATTTTTTGATCAGGAAGTCCGTGGTCCTGGATTTCTATATAATAATGGTCCGGGCCAAAAAGATTTTTATATTTAAGTGCAAGCTCTTCGGCTTCTTTGTCCATGCCTGCAAGCAGCAACTGAGGAAGCTCACCCATAATACAGGCCGAAAGACAAATTAAGCCTTCGTGATATTTTTCGAGCAGTTCAAAATCGATGCGTGGTTTACCGTAATAAAGGCCTTCTGTAAATGCAATGGAACTAAGCCATGACATGTTTTCATAGCCTTTTTGATTTTCGCAAAGAAGAATAAGGTGGAAGTAGTGTGCATGATGTTCACCATCTTCACCTTTATGACTGTAAGGAACATCGTTTTTTTCTAAATGGCTTCCGTAGGCAACATAAAACTCTTCGCCTACAATAGGATTAATACCGTTTGCATGGCAGATATGTTCAAAATTAAGAACACCAAACATGTTTCCGTGATCTGTAAGCGCAAGTGCAGGCATATTAAGCCTTTTGGCCTTTGCAATGAGTGAGTCTAGTTTAGCACAGCTGTCTAGAAGTGAGTAATCGGAGTGTACATGGAGGTGAACAAAATTAGAAACCGGCGTCCCCTCCGGCGCTGGATCAAAAACATGTATATCTGCCATAGTGTTAGTATGTTGCAATTTTCGTTTTAATTCAACTATAATTAGAGGTATATGGAACAAAAAAGAATGAGAATTGGATTTGTAGCCGACTATTTGAACTCAGAATATTCTGAATGTCTTGTTAGTGGAATTACAACCTGTTGTAAAGAACATGATGTTGATTTAATTATTTACCAGATTGGAAAAATTAAACCAGATAACACTCTTGGCCATGACTATCAGTATATGGCAATCAGCTCTCAGATTAATGAACATAATGTAGACGGTATTATCATTTCTTCTGGAACCCAGCTTCATGGAATGTCAAAGGCTGCATTTACCTCATATCTTAAAACATATAAGCCTCTTAAAGTTGTAAGTATTGCCCACGAAATACCAGGCATTCCTTCTATTATTTGTGACTCCACAAAGGCTATGGAAACTCTTGTTAAGTATCTTGTAAAAGAGCAGGATTGCCAGAAGTTTGGAATCATGAGCGTAGACAGTGAATCAAAAGAAATGAATACAAGGGCAGAAATAATAAAGGAAGAGCTTAAGAAAAACGATATTCCTTCTTCAAATATTGTTTTATGGAAAAGTAACTTTCATTATGCTTCGGCTTACAGTATTCTCAACGATTATTATACAAAGAAAAAGAATCATTTTGATTTTGATGCAATCATAGCCATGAACGATGACCTTGCTTTTGCGTGTCTTGATTTTTGTGCAAAGCGTGCAAACCTTAGAGTTCCAAAGGATATTGTTGTTACAGGCTTTGATGATATGCAGCGTGCTTCTTTCTTTACACCAACGCTCACAACAGTAAATCAAAAGGTTTATTACCAGGGCTACAAAGCTGCGCTTACTCTTATAAATCAGATTAATGATAAGGAAGTTCCTCCTGTTCAAACTATAAATGCAAAGGTTATTCTGCGAGAATCAACAAACAGAAAAAAGACAAGTAAAAAGCAGTTCTCTGATAATGACTATATTTCACTTGATCTTTCTGATGACATTTCGAACACAAACAGATTTTCTGTAACAGAATGGTTCAACAAACGTCAGCAGGTTTTCCAGGCTGCTTTGATGGATACTTACGTTCAGCAGAATGTTGAGTTCCCTGATGTAGGAAAGCATCTTACTCATGCGCTTGCAGGCTTTGGAATGATTTCGGCAGCAGTAGTTGTTTATGACAGGCCTACCGAAGTATTAAAGCCATTTGAATATTTTAGCCAGCCACAAAAAGCAAGACTCATTGCCTGCTTTGATTATTCGCCAAATGCAAAGCGTAAAGAGCTTAAGCATTCAGTTGAATTTAATCCTTCTAAAGAAATGATTCCTGACGGTTATTTTGATTTTAAGGGCGAAGGCGTTGTATTAATGTCTTTATTCCATAATACAATTCAGTATGGATACATTTTCCTTAAACGCGGAATCTTTGATACTGGTGTTTATGACCTTGTTGTAAAGGCTGTTGCAAATCAGATTCACGCAAGCTATGAATATACACGCAAGCTGGAGCATAAAAAAGCAATAACTCAGGGCTACAAAATCCTTGATGAAATGGCACATATTGATTATCTTACAGGCTTAAAAAATCAGAGAGGATTTTTGGAGCTTGGTGAAACTGCCTTAAAATATGCCGAAGCAATGGGGCAGAGTGGTCTTCTTCTTTATTTTGATATAAAGAATCTTAGCAAGGTAAATGATTATTTTGGACACTCTGCAGGAGACCAGATAATAAAGGTTGTCGGCGATATGCTCCAGAAGCATTTCCGTTCAAATGATATTATTGCCCGTCTTGAAGGAGATAAGTTTGGAGTAATAAGTGCCGGTTTAAATATTGATAACTACAAAAAGGTACTTACAAATATTTCGAACGAATGCGGCGAGTGGAAAGAAAAGAATAATTATCCGTTCGAAATAAATGTTTCTTCAGGCTTTGCTATGTTCCCGTCGCTCAAAAACGGCTACAAGCTGGAGCCTCTTGTTCAAAAGGCAGAAGAGTCTGTTCTTAAAAATAAATAATTCGCTTTTGCTACCAGTCTCGCTGGATGTAAGTTGCGCGAGGGCGTGCTGTAATATAAACACGTCTGTTTTGTGCGCGGCCTTCTTCTGTATCGTTTGACGCAATAGGCATTGTTCCACCGTATGCTTTGTAGGTGAAGATTGAAGGTTCAAGGCCTTCGTCAATAAGGGCATCGCGTACAGTCTTTGTTCGTTCTATTGAAAGATTTAATTGTCCAACAGGTTTTCCAACATCAGCAGTATGACCTTCTACAAGAATAGTGTATCCGTCGTCAATTAAGATTTCTTTGAGCTGTTCTGCAATCTGCTTAATGCGTACACCTTCTCCCGGTAAAAGAATTGGAGAATCTGGATAGAAGTTCAAATTGATTGCAAAAAGAATACCGTCAACAGTATCTGTTACAGTAACATCTGGAATTGCATTCTGATAGAAATACTGCTTTACAGCTTCGTAACGTGCATAGTATGTTCTGTCTTTTTCTGGAGTAGAAATCTTGTAAACAAGCTTATCCTGATCAAGAAGAATAACAACCTTACCCTGGCGGAGCAATTCGCGGTTCTGTTCAATTGTAAGAATCTTTAAAGCATCGCTTCGTTTAATTACAGGATCTGTTCTGTTTATTCCATATACTTCTGTTGCCTTTATATAAAGCGGATCATTTCCAACACGCGAAGCATAACGGTCTGTGTTGTTTGAATAATCGTAAGCTACAAGGCCTTCATTAGTAATATACTTAGGATCTGCAGTATTTTTTTCATATATAATGTTCATGTTTTCATCCCAGATAGTAGGGAAGAAGCATGCATTTGTTTTTTCGTTTATGAATTCTCCGTGTACCGGAAGTGCTCCGCGGGCATCAATAATAATTCCTGAATATGCGCGTGAAGGAACAAGGTCAATTGGTTCTTCAGGTAAATATCCGTATTTATGCTTTATAAGCTTTTGTCCAATGCGGTCAACTTCAAGAGTGTTTGTTGAATATAATGTAGCAGCATCGGGAGTAAAAACATCAGGAGTTTTATAGCCGTTCATAATAAAATGATAAACATCATCAAGGTAAAGCTCTTCGTTGATTATAAAATCTTCCAGGGTGCTTTCTGAATCTGTGTATAAAGCAAGTAGCGGTGGCTGAATAAGCTGCGGCATTTTTGATTTTATGAGTGCCGAGGCCTTCTTTTTACCAGAAGGCATTTCAAGGCCAGCCTTTTTAGTATCCAAAGTGAGGTTAGAAGTAAAACGTCTTGTAATCCAGTTAATTTCGCTTGTAGATTCAAGGCTTGGTTCAGCTGCAAAAAGGCCTGCAGCGCCTGCCGACATAACAAGAAATAACGAAAGAACTGCGGTTTTAAAAACAATCTTTTTCATTAGTTCATTATCGACTTATTTTGAGGGAATATAAAGAATTTTTCCTATTTTAAGGATTGCGTTTTCCTGTATACCGTTGAGCTCGCAAATCTGACTAACAGTGCATCCATAGCGTCTTGAAATGCTCCAGAGAGAATCGCCTTTTTCTACAGTATATTTGATTGGAAAATCCATAGGTTCCATTGTTTCTAAAGCGGCGCGTGCACTTTCTTCTGTTCCCGCCGGAAGCCTGATTGCTGATTTTGCAGAAGGGTGTGTAAAACCAAGCACAAAAGAAGGGTTAAGACGTTTGAGCTCTGCTGTATCAATTCTCATGTTCTGGGCTAAAGTTGCAATTGAATATGCTTTATTTACAGTGATGTAATCAAAAACAGCATTTGTTTCATTATATAAAGCTTCATATTCTTCTTCGTGGTTTGGAATATCAATTCCAAAGTATTCGGTGTTCAAAGCAAGGTCTGCAATTGCTAAAAGCTTTGGAACATAAAGCTGAGTTTGTGAAGGAATAAGATTTTTATCGCACAAATACCAGAAATCCTTTTCTTCTGCTTTTGCAAGTGCACGTGTCATTGCACCCGCTCCACAGTTATAAGCGCCTATTGCTAAAAACCAGTCTCCAAAAATTGCATAGTTTTCTTTGAGCTTTTTAATTGCAGCATCTGTTTCTTTCCATGGGTCAAGGCGTTCATCTACATAATCATTTAAGGTAAGGAATGGGCGCACGCTATTTGTCATAAACTGCCACAGTCCCAGCGCCCCTGAGCGTGATTTTGCGTTTGTTTTATAATTTGATTCTACAATCGGAAGATATTCCAGCTCGGGAGGAAGTTCTGCATCGGCTAAGGCTTTTCGTATATAAAGCCTGTAATCAATTGCATTTTCAAGCGCATCGTATAAAACCTTTGTCCATTTTGGGTCAAGGTACTGCTTACGGAATCTTTCAATTTCTGCCCGTTCCGGATATTCAAGCGAAAGAGGCTTTTTTTCAAGGGCAGGGGTGTCGTCTGTATTTTCTGCTTCTGATTCTTCGGGATTTTCATCAAGAGCTTCTGTATCAACCCCTTCGACAGGCTCAGGGACCACAATTTCTGTTTCAGGGACCACAATTCCTGTTTCAGGGGCAGACACATCATCTGTTTCAGCTTCCTGCGCCAGACATCCTGCACAAATAGAGAAAAATATTAAAATCAGAACGATTATTTTTTTCATTACAGCTTGTTTCCAATGTAAATGCCAGCCCATTCCCAGTTGCCGTTAATATCAGGATCAAGAGGGAAGTTTACCTTGCGGAAATAAAGGTACCAGGTATTTACATAAGTGTTCCAGCCCCATGTTTTAAGATATGCTTCGTTTGCATTAGAAGATTCATCAAGAGTATCGGAGTAGTGAGCTTTACGAATCATCCAGTCACCCATAGAAAACTCTTCCTGAGAGTTAGGGTCTGTTTCATCCTGTCGCCATGACATAGAAAAGAAGTTAACCTTTGCTTTGTAGCGGTCAAGTGCACGCCAGTCTCTGTTCGAAATAGCCTTTTTTACAGCAGTTTCAAGCTCCTGCAGTGTTTCAAAGGTCCAGTCCTTTGAAGAATTGTTAAAATCAATTAAGTGACGGGCATTTTTATAAGCATCAGGCTCACCAGGAATCTGAATTGTAGTAGCATCAGGCTGTTGAACAAACAATTCACAAGCTTTTAGTGCCTGATCCCACTGGTTATCGCTTTCATATTCAAGTGCAAGACGAAGATAAAGCTCTGTAGTATTAACATCCTGAGGGAATCGGTTTATAAGCTCATTAAAATATTTAATTCTGTGGCTCGAAGTTTTACTGATCTGAATAAGGTTTTGCAGACACATAAAGTGAATAGAGTTGCCTTTTACAAGCAAATCAGGGCATTTTTGCAAAATTCGGTCAAAATAATACTCTGCAACAGGCTCTGCGCCCAAAGAAAGATATGCATGTGCAGTCATTAAAAGCCAGTAGGAGTTATACATATCATCAGGGTTCTTTTCTACCCATTCTGTAAGCAGTAAAATGGCTCCCTGATAATCTTCTTCGGCTAAAAGGTTAGTTGCAAGCTGGTTTATAATTGTATATCGCTGTTTTGGAGCAAGATCCTGTGTTTCGAGCAAAATATTAAGCTGTTTTTGAGTTTCTTCTGCTGTAAATGAAGATGTGTATGCCCTGTTTTTGCAGGAAGAAAAGAACAGGCCTGCCAGACATAAACACATAGTTGAAAATACGCAGATTTGTTTTTGAAATTTCATATATTTTTAATCTAACATAGTGATTTATTATTGTAAAGATTAAATTTTACATATAAAATAGAATTATAATAATCACATAGAATTTGGGGCGTGCTATGAAAAAAGACAGTTCATTTTTTGCAAATCTCATCTTATATTGTGGCTCCGGATTTTTGATTTGCCTTGGGATTTTTAATATAATTGTTCCTATAGAAAATCATCATATTGTTATCAATTATCTACCATGTCTTGCAGCTGCAAGTGGTATTCCCGTTCTTGTTTTAAGTATAAGGAATACTAAAAAGCTTCATCAGATTTTTATTGGATTTGAGCTTGTTTTCTGGGGAATTGTAACAGTTTTGCATGAACTTCAAATTCTTCCATATACTTTTATTCAATGGTGGCCGATGATAGGTGTAACGGCAGGAATTTTTCTGTATATCGCCGGAATTATTAAATATCAGAAGCTTCAGGCAGGCTACTTTATTCCTTCAATTGCATTGTTTTTGATGGGATTATGGTTCATGCTTTTTTCTTTTGGTATTGTAAAAGTTCCCTTCCAGACTGTTGCTATTGTGGGTGGTCCCTTGTTTCTTATTGTGTCTGGAATATTTATAGTTGCATTTTTCCTGCTTCAAAGGAATCATTCTAACTTTGTAGTTAAGGATGATGAAAATATTGATCAGGATACAGAAGAAATGTCTGATTTTGCATCTATGGATGAGCCTGTAGAATAATACACTTAGTGGTGGGTTTAATTGCTCCGGAAAACTGATTTTTTTCACATTAATACATGTTTTCTCAAATCAACACTGATTACGCTGTTTGTTTTGGCTGCCTTCTTTTTTAATGCGTGTGCCTCAAGCAGTGGAACAGATGATGCTGCAAAAGAATCGAGCCATTCTACGGGCGAGTATGCACCACCTGTTGTTTCAGAAAAATCAGATGATGCTGGCAAAACAGAAGAGCAGACGGTAACAAAAACAGAGCCTGTTCAAACTGCAGAGGCAATAAAGCTTCCTTCGGCAACAAAACCTAAATCATATTTTGCAAAAATCAATGATGATATTGTTAAGAATGTAGAAATGGGATCTCCTTCTTCTATTTCAACAGCAATGTCTCAAATGCATAAAACAGAATCAGAGCTTACCGAAAACGAAAAGGTTCTTATTTATACTGCTTCGGAAATAATGCGCATTTTGTGGCCTTCGCAAAAGATTACCTGGAATGTTTATGATGCTACAGAAGAAACTCCTTATACAGGTGCATTAAAATCTGTTCGAAACGGCATTTACGATACAAGCACAGGAAATACCGATTTTCTTTCGACCTTCCTGCCTGCTCTTGTTTATCTTACTCCAAATATCACTGCAAATGTTCAGGCTCAGTGCGAGCAGGGGATTGTAGATTCTCTTAAATTAAATGAAAATTCTGTTGCTGCAAATTATCTTGCGGGGCTTTATTACGAAAAACGCTCTGATTATGAAAAAGCTGAGCCATATCTTATAAAAGCATATCAGGCTTCAAAAACTATAGAAATTGTTCTTGAATATGCAAAGGTTTTGAGTAAAAACGGAAAATCTGCACTTGCCGAAGATGTTATGAAGCAGGCCGGTGGAAATACTAATACTAATCTTGCAATTTTAAAACAAAATGCATATATAGCTTTTGAAAAAGGTGACTATGCTGCCGCAGAAGAGGCCGTAGCCCGAGTTCTTCAGCAAACTCCTAATGATCTTGAGTTTGTATTGTTCCGCGCACGCATATTTATAGAAAAGAATGATTATATTCATGCAGTTTCGCTTCTTGATATGTATGCACGCCAGAATGATACTAACATTGACTATTTGATTTTGCGTGCAAGAGTTCAGCTTGACTGGAGTAAAAATACAAACGCCGCAACAGAAACAATCGAAAAAGCAATGCAGCTTTACCCAGATAATGTTGATGCACTTCTTATTGCTGCACGCATTTCTTCGTTAACAGACGGTCCTGTTGCAGGAAAGTACGCAGACGAGCTTGCAGCAACTGTTCTTGAAAAAAAGCCTTCTAATAAGGATGCTTTGGTTTACGCACTTGATGGCCTTGTTCAGCGCGAAAACTGGCAGGAAGCCTATGATATAAGCAGCAATCTTATAAAAACTCAGCCAGATAATGAAGCACTTATTCTTAAGCATGTAACAATCTGTCTTAAGCTTTCAAAGAAAAAAGAAGCTATGGAAGTTGCTCAAAAGGCTTACAACTCAAATCCATCAAGCGAATCAAATACCCAAAGCTACATTCTTGCAAGCACACAGGTTCTTTCTCGCGAAGAATCAATTAAGCTCATAGATTCTATGCTGCCTTCTGCTTCTTCTAAAATAAAAAGCTACCTGTATTATCGCAAAAGCTTCCTCGAACGCAACGAAGACACTGCTCTGGCAGACCTTCGTTCAAGCTTAATTGCAAACCCTCGTAACAGCGATGCACTTTTCCGCCTCTACGAAATCTATTACGCCAAAAACGACTACCGCAAAGCCCAATACTACCTCAAGCAGGTTGTCGCTATAAATCCTAATGACTCTTCTGTCCGAAAACTAAACGAAGCTCTCACTCAGCTGGTTCAGTAAATCACTAGACATCATTACGTATAAATGATATTCTTATAAAATTGATATAATTATCAAAAAAATATAAAAAAACAGGACGGAAAATATGTCTTTCATTCCATTTTTGACAGCCGGTGGCGCACAGGCTGCAGGTCCAGCCAGCATGGCAGGATCTTTTATACCTTTATTACTCATAATCGTAATTTTCTATTTTTTCCTTATTCGCCCACAGAATAAAAAGCAGAAGGAAACACAGCGTATGCTCTCTGCACTCAAAAAGGGTGATAAGATTATTACAATTGGTGGTATTCACGGTGTAATTTCATCAGTAAAAGAAAATACTGTAATTGTAAAAGTTGATGATGATTGCAAAATTGAATTCAACCGCTCAGCAATTTCTACTGTAGAACTTTCTGATGCAGAAAAAGCAAAGCTTGCAGAAGAAGCTGCTGCTAAGAAACAGAAGAAATTTGCATTTGGTAAGGCAAAAAAATCAGAAGAAGCCGCAGAACCTGCTAAGGAAGAAGCTGCTTCAGAAGAAACAAAATAAATATAATTCGGGGTTAAATAAAAATGAACAAACGAACACGCTTGGTTATTCTTCTTGCTGTTCTTGCTATTTGTTTCGTTTTCCTCTGGCCATCAATCAGCTGGTACGGAAGAACTCCAAAGGAAGTTCAACAGCTTGCCTTAGGTTCAACGGAAAATATCAAGAACTATGCCGAAAGTAAGGCTGCAGAAGATGTACGCACTATCAAAAGCATGGTAAAAGATGCAGAAGCCGTTTTGGACGGTGAATATGCATGGCTCAATAAAGAAGCCGAAAAGCAGTACAAGTCTTATGGACAGAAAGCTCCAGAAAAAATGACTGCAAAAGATGTTCTTGCTGCTTATGATTCAGAGCTTGATTTTATGAATGTAATTCAGTCTAAGTATCGTGATGAAATTCTTAAAGCTAAGAAATATTACGATAACTCTGTAAAGCTTGGTCTTGATCTTTCTGGCGGTATGAACGTTATCGTAAAGGCAGATCTTGATGCTGCTTTGGAATCACAGGGTGATAGCGTTGCTGCTGAAAATGCTGCTGACTTCAAAAAAGAAGCAATGGCAAATGCTATTGAAAATCTTACAGGCCGTATCGATAAGTTTGGTCTTACATCTCCTGTTATCAGACAGCAGGGTGAAGACAGAATCTATATTGAAATCCCAGGTGCTGCTCAGGCAGATACAATCAATACTTTGATTATGGGTAAGGGTATCCTTAATTTCCGTCTTTCAGATATGGATGCTACAAACGCATTCAAAACATATTATGCACAGCATCCTGCAAGCACATTCAATGCTGCTGGTGAACTTATGGATGCTTCAATTATCCCAGAAGATTGCGAAGTATTTGGTGTTTATGAAAAAGATTCTTATGGTCTTGATGAACGCGTAGACTGGCTTGTTGTTAAGAAGGAAGTTGCTCTTGACGGTAAGCACGTACAGTCTGCAGAAGTTCGCTCAGATCAGTATACAGGTCAGCCACAGGTTTGCTTTAATCTTGATGGTGAAGGAACTACAATCTTTGGTGAATTCACTGCTGCTCACGTAAACGACTACATGGCTATCGTAAGCGACAACAAGGTTAAATCTAACGCCCGCATTAATGAAGCAATCAATACTGGTAGCGTTTCTCTTACTGGTGCATTCAGCCAGGAAGAAGCTAACAATATTAAGAAGGTTCTTCAGACAGCATGGCTCAACGTTCCTCTTTCTGTAGAAAGTCAGCAGGTAATTGGTGCTTCTCTTGGTGAAGCTGCAATTCATCAGGGTATCATGGCCATCATTCTTGGTCTTGGTTTGATCCTTGTATTCATGCTCTTCTTCTATAAAAAATCAGGTTTGAACGCTGTAGTTGCTCAGGTTTTGAACCTTTATATGATGTTCTCAATTCTTTCTGCTTTCAATTATACACTTACACTTTCTTCTATTGCCGGTATGATTCTTACAATCGGTATGGCCGTAGATGCTAACGTATTGATTTTTGAACGCATTAAGGAAGAGCTTAGAAATGGAAAGAGTCGTCCTGTTGCAATTTCAATGGGTTTTGATAATGCTTTCTGGGCAATTATGGACTCTAACATCACAACATTCATCGCTGCCATCTTCCTGTCATGGCTTGGAACTGGTGCAATCCAGGGCTTCGCTGTTTCATTGGCAATCGGTGTAATTTCTTCTGTATTCACAGCATTGTTCGTATCTCGTCTCATATTTGACTTTGATACCGATGTCCTGCACGCAAAGAAAGTAAGCATTGCATGGGGGATTAAATAATGAAAAAGACACTGACTTTTAGTAAAGGATTTATTCCTTGTGCAATTATAAGTTGCGTAATTATTATTTTTGGTATTGTTGGAATGTTTACACGCGGAGTTAATCTTGGTATTGACTTCAAACCTGGTCTTATTGAAGAGGTTCGTGTTGCTCCTCCAGTAGCAGAAGTTACATATAGTGGTGCTGCAAAGGTTTCTCTTGATTTGAGTGCCGGTCAGCTTGATGTTGTTATTACCGGTGTTGGAACAACAAACGAAACTCGTTCAATCAACTTTAACGAAGCTACAACAGTTCAGGCTCTTGCTAATGAATTGAATAAAATTGATGGAGTTTCTACAACAGTTTTGAACGGTTCATTCCCAACAACAAAGCTTTTCTTGAACTCAGCCGCTACAAATCAGCTTACAACTACTAAGCTTTACATTTACCCGGCTGGAACTTCAGAAATCACAACTGACGATGTTCGCGATGCTCTTTCTTCAATGGAAGGTATTTCAATTAAACAGCTTGGTAATGGTGCCGATGCAAGCTATCAGATTCGTGCCGGAGTTAGTTCAGACGGTTCAATCGATGTAAATACACAGATTAATGACAAGCTCAATGCTAAGTTTGGAAAAGAAAATGTTGCAATCGTAAAGACTGATTTTATTGGTTCTTCATTCTCTCACTCAATTGTTCTTAAGTCTGTTTTGATGTTTGTTCTTACAGTTATCCTCATCTGGGTTTATGCAGCAGTTCGTTTCCACTGGGACTTTGCTCTTGGTTCTGTAATTGCTTTGATTCACGATACACTTATCATGATGACTTTCATTATCTGGACTCAGATGGAATTCTCAACAACTGTTCTTGCTGCCGTACTTACAATCATCGGTTACTCAATCAACGCTACAGTCGTTATTCTTGACCGTATTCGTTATAACCTTAAGTACATGACAGAAGCAAAAACTTTCAATGATATTTTGAACAAGTCTTTGAGCGACACATTGGTACGTTCTATTTTGACAACAGTAACAACTTTGTTTGCTGTTATTGCTTTGTTTGTATTCACAACAGGAAGCATCAAAGACTTCTCACTCGCCCTTATCGTAGGTTTGATCAGTGGTGCATACTCATCAATCTTCATTTCAAGCGGTTTCATTTCTGCATGCCGCAAAAACTGGAGACCAGAGTTTGGTGTTCATCACTCATTAAAAGCTGCAAATAAAGACGAATAAATAAATACAACGGTCCCTGAGCTTGTCGAAGGGGCCGTTTTTTTTGTCTATGAAAATAATTCGTGCAAAAGTATTAGGTTTTTGTTTTGGTGTAAGACGCGCAGTTGATCTTGCAGAGGATGCGCTAAGGGCGTCAAAGGGCACTGTCTATTCTTTAGGTCCTTTAATTCACAATGAGGCCGCACTTGCCGATTTACAGAGCAGGGGACTTTGTACGGTAGAAGAATCACAAATCAATACAATCCCAGATAGCTCAACTGTTATAATCCGCGCGCATGGAGTTGCTCCTCGTGTAACTGCGGCTTTGGAAGAGAAGGGCTGCCACATAATAGATGCAACCTGTCCCCGTGTAAAAGCCAGCCAGAAAATGGTTGAACGCTATACAAGAGGCAGCGACTATGTAATCATAACCGGCGACAAAAATCACGGCGAAATGATTGGCATTGCAGGTTTTGCCGGCCCCAATTTTATTCAGATTCAAAATGAAGAAGAAGCCCGCGCACTTGATATTCCAGACGCAGATAAAATCAATGTAATCTTAATGAGTCAGACTACCTACAGTATAAAAGAATTCCAGAAAATTCAGGAAATCCTTACCGCAAAATTCCGCAACATAACGGTAATGAATACAATCTGCCCTGCCACAAGCGAACGTCAGCAGGCCCTTCAGGAACTTTGCAGCCAGGTAGAAGGAGTGCTTGTCATTGGTGGTAAGTCCAGCGCCAACACCCGCCGCCTTTACCAGATAGCAGCTGAAAATTGTAAACATGCCGCCCATATCCAGGGGCCTTCAGATATTCCTCAAGAATTTTTCCAGCTCAAAACCCTCGGTATAACAGCAGGTGCTTCTACTCCAGATTCCATTATCCTGGATGTTGAGACCCATTTGTCTAAATAATATATAGAAAAAATCAGTAAATACTAAAAGATTCAGTCTGAAAAACTGCGGAGCGGAGGTTCAGACTTTGCGGAACGTCCTCTTCCTTCAGTGGAGCAAAGTCTGGTTCTCCGCGTGAGCAGTTTTTCCAACTGTTTACATTTTACTAACTTATTGATTACATTCTTTATCTACTATATAATATTTAGACTATGAGTAGATGTTTTGTTATGTTAAAGCCAGGCGTTGTAAATCGTCGTCTGGTAGGTGAGGTTATTGAACGCCTCGAGAAAAAAGGATTCAAACTTGTTGCTATGAAGATGGTTCACGTTTCAAGTGAACTCGCTGCTAAACATTATGCAGAACACGAAGGTAAGCCATTTTATGAGGGTTTAGTTGACTATATTACTTCTGGTCCTGTAATTGCTATGGTTTGGCAGGCAGATGACTGTGTAGCTTTAATCAGAAAATTTGTTGGCTCAACAAAGCCAAGCGAAGCTGCTCCTGGAACAATCCGCGGAGATTACTGTATTCATACAGAGCGCAATATCATTCACGCTTCAGACAGCGATGAAAGTGCTGCCCGCGAAATCAACCTCTGGTTCAAACCTGAAGAAATATTCGACTGGAAGGACTGCGAGGACGGCTGGTATTAGACTATAATCGAAAATCCGTTAAAAAGGGTGCGGGAGGAAGTATGGCAGAGAAAACAGTTGGTATAATAGGTGGTGGAGCCTGGGGAACTGGTATTGCTCAGGCGCTGGCACGCGGCGGTCATAAGGTTGAAATCTGGGCTCTTGAAGAAGATGTAGTTTCTTCTATCAATAATGAGCACGAGAATAAACGCTTCCTTCCAGGCTTTAAGCTGGAACCAAGTATTACATGTTCAAATGATATATGGCAGGTAGCTTTTGGAAAAGAATTCATCTTTGTTGCTTCTCCATCTATCTTCCTTACACAGACACTTGCAAAAATCAATACAGTTCCAAACATAGTAGATGGTTCTACAGTAATTGCGGCC
>JBGVAV010000044.1:0-2492 GCA_045224915.1 Treponema sp. | reverse complement strand
TCCACCACCAATATTGTAGATATGTCCCCAGAAATTCTTATCCAGACTTCCATCAGCATCATAAGCAGCAAGGTTTCTCATTGCACGTCCACTGTCTCTGTCTGAAACATATTCAAGCACATTGAAGATACAGTTATGAAACTGAATTGCATCTTTTACTTTTGCCATGGCGGGGCCCATAATTCCTGTTTGTCTGAGACTTACCCAATACTTCAAACCGCTTTCAATTACATAACGTTCAGCTGCAATTTTAGAAACAGCATAATAATCATACATACTTGGTTTAATCGGATCCCCAACACGGCCCCAGTGAATTGGAGGCATTCTGTCTCCTGTTTCTGCAACAGTACCAATGTAGACCAATTTACAAGTATCTTCTTTTCCGCATTTCTTTATGGCTGAAATCAGATTTACAACAGAACCATAATTATTCTTCATTGCAAGCTCCGGATGATAATCTGCCTGTGGAGAAACAAAAGCTGCAATATGCAGAATAAGATCTGACATTGCTACACATTTTTCTACGAGCTCTTTATCCAGTAAATCGCCATAAACAACGGTAACTCCGTCCATAGATTTATAGCTGTCAAAAAGCTTATGATTCTTTTCTGTATCACGGTCAAAAATTACTAAATCATACAACTTTCCAATGTCTGGCAACATCTGCGAAAAACTCTGGAAGCCCATTCCACCACCGGCTCCAGTCATAAAAACTACAGGTCTTTTCTTTTCATTCATATTAATCGTCTCCTTAGATTTGAGGTCTCCCATTATTACTCTCCGCGCATTGTTATTGTCTGTGCCTTTCCATCAAGAACTTCCAGACAAAGTTTTATTGAATCTCCGATTGCAGAATCAATATCATCAGCTTCTACATGGAGCTGTTCACAACCAAGATTTTTGTCTATAAAAAGATTTGAACATTGAAGTGCTGTAAACTTTACCATGTGCAATCCGCCTTCAATATTGTTTTTCTTCTGTTCTTTCATAAGTTTTTTGCCGCCAATTGCATACATCCAGTTAGGAATTGTAATAATTTTTCTATTTGGGCAGCTCATATATTTGTGAACAACTGCAAGCATTTCTTTCCAGGTCATGTTATACCAGCCGATAGGGTAGCAGTTTCCACCTTTGTTATAATCAATCGCTCCGGCAATAGCCTGACCAACCTGGTGAACTGTAACCATTGCGGTTCCGCCTTTTGGATACATGGTAAACTTCTTCATTCCTCGAATCTGCTCAACTAAAAATACCCAGACAGGTTTTCTTCCTGGCTGAGTTCCAAAAATATACGGTAATTCCAGAACTGCAACATCAAAATTATCGCTGGCAAAAGACATAGCCATTTCTTCTTGATCTATTCGACTACGGATATAAGGATGCCATTTTGTAAGGTTGAGTTCTGGTCTTGTTTTTGCAAAATGAGAAAAGTATGAACCACAAATAGCAACATGTTTTATACCACACTCTTTTGCAATAGAAAGCAACCTTTTAAGTGGATCAATATTATATTTCTTGAAAAGATTATAAATAGGAGCAGGTCCTTCTACGCGTTCATCAACACCTGCTGCAAATACAAAGCCTTCGCAGCCTTTCATGTATTCACGAATCTTTTCATCTGACATTTCAAGATAATTGCCGTATTCAATTTTCATCTCCGGCGGAAGAACGGCCCCCTGAGGCAAGGGTGGAAGTGCAATACTCGTTACTTCATGTCCTCGTTCAATTAATACCTTAGCGGCTTCGCTACCAAGAAGGCCTGTGCCTCCGATCATAAATACTTTCATACTTTCCCCCTGTAATATAGAATCTTCATATTTGAAATTGATAATATTTTTCTGTCAATTTCTGATTAAATAGTAATAGTACAGGGAATATAATTCTTGCATTTTTGTAATCATAATTATAGAATTGTAATCTTTTTTTTCTTAAATCGTTAGATCTTCATACTCAAAATTCAAAATCCATTATATAATTGAAGCAATGAGGGAATAATATGAATGATTTAAAAATCCGTGAAGCTGCAGTCGCAGACATTCCACAGATGTGCAGTCTTTTTCAAAATGATTTGGGATATGCTGAATGCACGCTAGAAATTGTTGAAAAACAGTTTGCCGGTATTGATGCTGGTAGGGAAGCCGTTTTTGTTGCAGAAGTGCAGGGCAAGGTTGCCGGTGTAATTCATATTGAAAGATATGATGTACTGTATTTCCCTCCGATGTCGAATATTCTGGGCCTTGCTGTATCATCAGATTTCCGCCGCCAGGGAATTGGCAGCGCGCTTTTGAAACGGGCAGAGCAGTGGGCCCTCGACCACAATATCAATACAGTCCGCCTGAACTCCGGCGGTACCCGCACCCAAGCCCATCAATTCTACAGGGCTCAGGGGTATGTTGATGATAAGACTCAGCTGCGTTTTATTAAAAATTTGAAATGCGATTCCTGATATAAAAAACTATGCAAGATTTCAAAAATGATTTATCAAATTTCGT
>JBGVAV010000043.1:0-11500 GCA_045224915.1 Treponema sp. | reverse complement strand
AGCTTTTGAGTATTTGTACCGCTTATAAAAATATCATGACAAGATCAAACTTTGGTACTCGTGTAGAAAAAACAATCTTTGAAACAGATTCAACCGGCATGGAAAATATCCTTTCGCAGATAAACCTTTTTGGAACAGACACCTTCTGCGATTACACAGCCTTTTTCTTAAGAAAAGAAACAAATAAAACTTTTGTACATGTACTTTTACGTGGCCTTGTTAAAAACGGTTATGACCCACAGGGTAAAATCCTCGAAAGTCTTGAATACCTGGCACATAATACGTCAGAAAAAGATGAAACAATACTAAAAGATATCTGCGATGCAGTTTATTCTGTATGTATTACAAACGGCGGAACTGCAATTGAACCGCGTGGAAAAGACACACTTACAACACTTCTCTATCCAAAATACACATCTGTTATCCGCGATTACGCCAGAAATACTTTAAAAAAACTTGTTGGTAAATAATCAAAAGTCGTGATATAATATATTTTACATTAAATCATTGGCAGACTTACTCTGTCGATTGCAAATTAAAGGTGGATATATGAAAAAACTTCTTTTTATTGCTTCAATATTTTTGTTTGCTGCAAGCCTTTTTGCACTTGAAGTAAACGAACCGGAACTTAGAGTAACAGGTAACGAAACTATTGAGTTCATTAACTACACAGGACCACACAAGGTAATAGACAGCCTTGAAGCTATTAAACGCATTGGTTCTGATATGGGAAAAACAATCGTACCAGAAAAACCATCAGAGGTTGGAAACAAAAACAAGTATTTTGTTATCCATGCAGTAGATGCAAATGAAAAAGGCAAGCTCGATGCAGATATCCTTTTCATTGGTAAAGACGCTACTGTTGATCATATTAAAAACCTTAGAAGAATCATCAGTGCATATCTTTCAAGCGCTTATGGTTATTCAGAAAAAGATGCAGATACACTTGCAGTATTCATCACAGTTTATAACGCAGTTTATCGTGGACAATATGATGTTTACAATTCAAAATATAAAGCAGTTGTAACAAAGAATCTTTCTAAAGATAACTGCGGTCTTGCTACTACATACAAAGAGTGGCCAGGAAAATCAGAAATTGTAATTCCTCTTTATGACATTAACGGAGGCATCTCTACAGTTGATACATCTGTAATCAGCGATTCAACAGTTGTAGATTCAATGAAAGAAGATGAAGACAAGAACGTAGACAGCCGTAAAGACATGGTAGATCTTAAAGAGCGCGAAGCAGAAAAAGCAAATGATAAAGCCCAGAAAGCTCAGAAGACTGCTGCAGATGAAAAGAAGAAGTTAGACGATACTAAGAAAGAAGCCAAGGATGCTCAGAAAGATGCAGACAAGGCTAAGAAAGAAGCAGAAAAGAATCCAACCGCAGAAAATAAGAAGAAAGCCGAAGAAGCTCAGGCTAAGGCTGATGAAAAGAAAGAAGAAGTAAAAGAACAGGAAAAGAAAACAGAAGAAGCTAAGCAGGAAGCTAAAGAACAGCAGGAATTTGCTGATAAGAAGCAGAAAGAAGCTTACGATGAACGTAAGGAAATTGCAAAAGATCAGCAGGAAGTTCAGGAAAAAGAAGCTGCCGAAGCAAAGATGCCTAGCGAATACGGTATTATCCTTTCTGACGAAAAGAACCTTCTTTCTCGCCTCGTTCGCTTTAATACAGACACAGGTGAAATTATTAAGAAGTCTCCTGTAACTGAAATTCGCAACAGAACAATTTATGCTCTTGGCAACGAATTTATTGCTGTAGCCGGTGAAGATGCTGGAAACGCTGCAATTAAGCTTGTAACAATTGACCAGGTAAATATGGAAATTACAAGCGAAAGTAACGAAACTCTTGCTCCAGATTCAGTTCTTGTTCGCGATGGCAACGACTTCTACTGTGTAATTGCAGACGGAAGCGACTGGAAAGTTGGTAAGTTTGATTCAAATCTTGCACTTAAACTCAAGAGCGATGTAAATGTAAAGAGCTCTACTCCAATTACAATTACAGATTCTGGTGTTGTAATTACAGATAACGCTGGACATTTAAGACTCTTGAACAAAGCCGATTTGAAGTCAATTACACAAGTAAAAGCAGATGAGAAATAAGATTATTTAATAATCTTAAATTTCTTTACAGTCCATAATATTTCGTCAATTTGGACTAGTGTGAAGCGCAGGTGTTTTCCCTGATTATTCAGGAGCCTGCGCTTTTGTTTTTCTGAGCAGACAATTGAATATTCATTTCCGTCATCGGCCATTATTGCAGGAACAGTAAACGGCATATTACCCTTGCTCACAACATAACCGGTAACAACAATTTTTGAATTGTTCTTAGACTGTACATTTTTTTGCACAGCAAACAAAGAGGAAATTAAGAAAATCGACAATAATATAATTAAATAGTTCTTTTTCATGGCTTTTATCTTTTAATTAAATAATATTCAAGCTCTTCATTTTTGTTAGCATACAATTCAAAAGAGCTTACCCTACCTACATAATGTACAGAAAATCCTGTTGGTCCAAGATCAACTGCCCTGTCTTTTGTATAAATATTTGGCTGTATTGTTTCTGGAGTAATAGAACCATCATCATGTTGTACATTACATTTAATATTCATAATATCAATTGCTGTAAATGTAAGACCATCACTTCTATTTTTATCTGTTGCCCTATTAAATGAAAAATACTGTTCTTCACCAGTTTTAAGTAATTGTTCTGCGGTTGGTTTATCTGTATTAAACAAACAGAGGCTGAACTTTCTTATTGCATATTCAAAATCTATCTGTTCTTCCGAAGTTGTACTTGGATAAAGAACTTTCAATGCTTCATTTATAGCTTTTTCATTTACGTAATCATTTTGGCACATTTGTTTTAACAGTGCAATTCCACCAAAATTTCTTACAAGGAACGCCCCAAATGCATATGTATTTGCATACATAATATAACTTGAAATACTGGAATCATCCCAAAGCTTAAAGCCATAGTTATAATAATAATTAAAAAATGGAAGTCGGCCCTTTGGAGAATCTTCATCTTCAATGCCTAAAACACCCTGGAACATATCTTCTGTTGTCATAGAAAGCATTTCGGTAAACCATGTATCACAAACCTGAAAGTTAGTTGCTTTCTTGTTATTTGTCATATAATTAACAGTCTTAAATACATAATTAATCATATGATTAAATTCATGAAGCAGAGTTGAATATGTAGTATCTGGTCTTTTTGTTAAGAATAAAGCATCAATGTAAAACATTTCGCATTGGTTTGAATGAACTTCTCCAAAACTTGCTTTATTCTTATCAAGAAAAGTCTGGTTATAAATATCACCCTGATAAAAATATCCTACTACTCCACCATCCTGATCATCAGAAGCATCTCCAAATAAGTCAGAAACCAGAATTACTATTTTATCATTACATGGGACAAAATAAGTTTTATGATATTTTTCATAAAAAGGATTTCCATTTATGGCAATTTCACGTTCAAAGCAAGAATCAAATGTTTTTCCAAGCTTTTCATAATCAGAATCTGAAAGATTGATTCCTTTTGAAGATAGATTAGCATTTTTTGTATCTGCCAATACATAACAATGAGTACCAGCATATTTACATATATTATTTGTTTGCCCGGAAATACCTGTTTGTTGACCATTATCATCATAATAACAATCAATAAATGACCAATATTTAATATTTGTTTGGCCTTTTTTATAAGCAATATTATTATAGGCTTCTACGATAGGATCATTATTAGTTGCACTTCTATTAGCATTAGACTCAAGATCAGCTCTAACACCTTCATTTATTTGTCTGTTCAGGTTTCTAACAAAGCTTTCTGTATCATTGTTTTTATTAACTTCAGGAATATCAGCAGAACGAGCATATCCTGTTTGATTTGCCTTTAATGTTTTTTGAGACATATTAAGCTTTACGTAATATGTTTCGACATCACGGTTTGATTTAACAGTTACAGTAGTAAAACTGTCTTCTGTGGTACCAGAACCATCAAATAAGACATCTAAAATGTCACAACCAGTTAAAACAAAACAAAAACAAATACTTATTATAAATAATAAACTTTTGATGCGCATAAAATAATTCTCCTCAAGGTTATTGCAGCTTACTATTTAGACGTCATGTTCATTACGCCGTCCCAGTCTTCGGCAACACCTTTTTTGATGTAATTTTTACATCTCTCTGCAAATACTAAAGCAGTTGAATCGCCGTCTGGTAACATTTTTGACGCTTTTACGAACATTTTTCCTGCAACAGTGAACTCTTTAACAAGATAATAGTCAAGTGCCTTGTTAAACAGCTCAAGCTCTTCCTTCTGGATTTTTGTAAGCTCTTCTGTAAATCCTACTACGTTATAAAGTTGAACAGGTGTGGAACGTCCTACTACGCGAACTTTATCAAGGCGTCTAACAGTAATTTTACCCTGATTTGCACCTGTATTTGCCATTTCCCAGGTATCTTCGGAACACATAATCCATGTACCATAAACCTTGTTTACACCTTCAAGACGGCTTGCAAGGTTTACAGTATCACCAATCATTGTATAGTTAAGCTTACTGAACTGTTCTGTTTTACTACCCATGAGTCCTACAAAGGCTTCACCAGAGTTAATACCAATACGAGTCTGCAAAGGTTTAAGAACTATCTGTTCTTTTGTACCATCTTCATTTTCAATTTCAATAGGCTCAAATAAATCCTGGTGAGTTGTATTAAATTCAACTTCGGCTTTTTTCATGCGGATTGCAGAATCAAGACAAAGATATGCCCATTCTGCTGGTGTATGTGTTTCAAGAGGGTCTGGCGCACCAAACATAGAAATAATAGCATCACCTTCGTATTTATCGATGTTACCGTTATTTACAAGAATCTCATTAGACATACTTCCTAGGTATTCGTTAAGAATTTCAATGAGTTTATTTGGTCCTTCTTCTTTATAAATCTTACCAATACTTTCGCTGAGCGTTGAGAATTTCTGGATATCAGAGAACAAGGCTGTAATACATTTTTTCTGACCTTCTGTCTTAAATGCATCTGGGTTAGCACGAAGCTGAGCAACTGTATCCTTGTTAGCAAAAGAAGCTGCAATTTCTGTAATAAATCGTTTTTCACGGCTGCTTATAACGTAACGATAAATTACTCCGGAAAGGAAGTCTAAGATTGTATATAAAATTACACCGCCGACCATTGGAATATATATCTGGAACAATGGCAGCGTACAAAGGAATGCCAGAATAATTACAAGTGTAACAATTCCAGAGACAAGGTTCTTAACAAAACCAGGAGCCTTTGTTAAAGCAATTGCCATGATAATAGTAATAACAAAACAAATTATAAGACCAACATACCAAGGCAGCGGAGTTATAAAGTTTCTTGTAAGTACAGTATTCATAATGTTTGCGTGAATAAGTACGTTAATATACTGCTTTGTGAACGGGTTGGCACCGATATCTGTTGTAGATGCAGCGGTATGTCCAAAAATCATATATTTATCGCTGACATCTTTTTTAAAGCTTTCAAGTAAAGCAAGGTAATCGTTTATGTTGTTTTTAATTTCGTCAAATGTATAAGAGAATACATCAAGTAAACCTAAGTCCGGATTATTGTATTCGCTGTCTGGATTTTCTTCAAAGAAAGTCTTTATATCGTCAAAATATCCTGCCTTTGAAAAAGCAAGAACTTCATCAAAGAATTGATTTCTTGCACCGTAATAATTGTCATAATCTTCCTGATAAAGTCCATCAATATAATTTCCGTCATCATCACGGCCATTACAAAGATTTAAAAGTGTGGCTTTGTAATCCTTGAGTTCATTATAAAAATCAATCAAAGAAGCAAGCTCTGCATAATATTGCAATGGGCTTCCTTCGTTATCAAAAATAACAGGCAGGTTATTAGACATATCAGAATCGTCGTCTTCACCAAACAAAAGTCTTAAATTACTTATGAGCGATTCTTCTACCTTATCAAGCTGCAAAAGGTCGTATACATAAATTGTATTACAGCCATAAAGGAACTTTGAACTGTCTTTATTTTCTTTTGCGGCCTCGTGCTGCCAGTTAATAAGCAGTTTTCCATGTTCATCAAGCGGGATTTTTACATCCTGTGGACCAGATTCTCCAGGGAAAACAGCATTTTTTAAGATAAGGGCATTTTTTGTTCGTTCAAACTCTTTTACACCAAGCATGTCCATTAATGGCCAGAATGTAAGCTGACCAAGATACTTTCCGTCATATTCATAAAAAAGTTCCTGACGACGGCGAACACCATCATTATCAATATTTGAGTTTGTATAACCTACACCGCGTGCATGTCTCACAAGAAGGTCCATTGCCGGTGTAAAGCCCTGAGTTTCGTCAGGATATGTTTCATTAAAGTTATAAATGTTATCGCTTGAAATATAGTGTTTTGGATCATCAATCTTGGCAAACATCATATTGTTGCGAATAAAATTAACGTTTTTCTGGGTAATTGATGAATAATTAAGGTTGATAAGGTTTACAGTAAGGAATGTATTTCCAAAAAATTGAATTGCTTTTGCAAAATAATCATCGTTATCAAATGCAATGTTGTTTTCTACATAAGTATAAAGATCATCGTAAACAGGAGTAAGGTATTCTTCAATAACTGAATCTGCAAGATCATGTGCTTCGTCAATTTCATAACCCTGCTCCAGCATTGTAGGAACCGCATGCATTAAATCATGGGTCCACCGCTCTGCTTCGGATATTTTTCCGTTTACGTTGTTAATAGCGTTAGACGCAACAGATTTTCCAGAAGGCGAAATGTACTCAATATCGAATATACTGGCAGCAGCACCAAGCTCCTTTAAACGTATAAGTACATTTGCAAGAATATCACGGCTCCATGGCCATTCACCAAGAAGGTTAATATCTTCATCAGAGATTGCAACAACTACAACCTTTTCGTCCATTGGAGGATCTTTTGTAAGGTGAATCAATCCATCGTAAAGACGAAAGTCAAGTTTTTCAAAAAGGTTAAAAACACAAAAAAAGGAAATAATACCAGCAAGAACGGCACTAAAAACGAGATTAAAAATTAAAGCTTTATTTTTCATTCCAATATTATATCAGAATAATAGGGAATTTACCAATTATTTTTTATGATACAGGTGGAATGTAAACGAGCCACTTTCCGTTGGCCTTCTTAAACTCGTAGTAAATTGCATCAGGCATATCCTCGCGGATTTGTACGGCTTTTACGTGAGTTTTAGAAATATAACGAATTTCGTCTATCTGACTGTTTCTTCTGGCTGGAATGAATACAGACTTAAAATAATCTTCAATAGTCTTAAGCTCAATCAGTTTGTTTGGAAGCTTTCTCTGAGCTTTACGAAGGTTTACAGGATTTTTGTAGTATTCCTTTGATTCTTCATCAATAAACTTAAGCCATGCAAGAGTATCTTTTGTTTCCATAATAACTGCAAGCTCAGAAATTATTTGAAGGATCTCGTTTTTATCGTCATTAAATTCCTGTTTTGTTACGGCTTGAGTTTCATCAAGGTTTGCAATAGAACGAAGGTATTCATCATCAGAGCCATCGCCTTCATCTTCAATAACAATTACATTATCTTCTTCATCTGTGACATCTTGTACAACAGTTTCTTCAACATCTGGGGTTTCAATTACTTCAGGAGCTTCACTCTCCTGCTGAGGTTCTTCCTGCTTTGTAGCACAGGCTGAGAATATAATTGTGAACAATACTGCAATTGCAGCAAATGTAAAAATTCTTGTCTTTTTCATATATAGAAAATATAACATCTATTGCGCCTTTTCGTCAAATAAGATACAAATAAATATATGATAAAAGCAGTTTTTCCGGGCTCTTTTGACCCTCCGACAAACGGACATCTTGATATTATTCACCGCGCTTCTAAACTTTTTGATAATCTTGATGTCTTGATTTCGGTAAATCCGAACAAACAATATATGTTCTCTGAACAGGAACGACTAGACATGCTTACTAATTTACTTAAAGATTACAAAAATGTTCAGATTCATGTTTGGGAAGGATTAATCGTAAATTATGCCAAACAGGTTGGCGCCAATGTTCTTATAAGAGGTATTCGCAGCATAAATGATTTTTCTTACGAGTTTGAACTTGCACATATGAACCAGAAGCTCAACCCCGAAATTGAAACTATGTTTTTACCATGTAAAGAGAAATTCGGCATAGTAAAATCAAGTTCAATTAAAGAACTGGCAATGTTTGATGGAGACATTTCCCGAATGGTTCCACCGCTGGTCGAAAAAGCACTTAAAAGCAAGCTTGAAAAATGATATTGAGGTAAGAAAATGAGGAAAGAGTTATCTAAGCTTTTTACACGTTTGTTTGCCATAGCCGCAATTATGACTATGGTAATTTGTGGAATTTCCTGTGCAAGTACATCAGGAACTCCAGATGATAATGTTGTAGACATTGATACAACAAAGCTTTTAGGCTCCTGGGCCTGGGATTACGGCTATAACCAGGAGGCTTTTGCAAATGAGCAGGTCACCTTTAAAAAGGACAAGACCTTTGAAATTTTCCATATTACACCACAATGGGCAGAATGGGATTATGGAAACTATTATTTTATAAATGATCCAAAACAGGGACTTACACTTGTTATTAACATTAAATCATATAAAAATGGCGAAAACGGCAAACTCGAAAATGTTGACGTAAAAATCTATTTTGCAGTTCATAGTTTTACAGAAAATGACCTTATAATGAGCCGCTATAAACGCGATATGACTGCAATGGGCTGGATTACAATTGATTCTGATCCCGGTATTTACAATGAATTTCATAAAATCAAAGACGGAACAAAAGAAAATCTTATAGGTTCCTGGAAATTTAATAATAACAGCCGCCCTGATACCAACTGGGATGAAAGCTGGACCTTTAATGACGACAACACAATTCAAGTTGTTTGCGTAGAAAATGACAGTACAGAAACTTATAAAGGAACTTATGCTGTTGAAAAAGGTAAAACAGGCGCAGTTCTTCACCAGATTCTTACACATTTAAACGATAATGATGCAGGCTTTAAAGAAATCAATCCTCCAATGGAATTCTGGTATGATTATACTATCTGTAGTGATAACCTTATAAACGTTAAGACAATTAAAGATAAAGTTGGTGGAAAAGAACATCCTTACACCCCTAGCCTGCAGAACTTTTATTACCGCGACATTCCGCTTGAAACAGTAACTTATCACTGGGTTTATAATACATTTACAGACAATTATCCTGTTGGCATAGAATATGAAACTTTAGATTTAAGCAAAAGGTATTTGTTTACAGGTGTAAATAGCAGACTTTTAGATCAGAAACTCGATGGCTGGTATGATAATCCGGAATTTAACGGTGAACCTGTAACAAAAATTGCTGCTAATGACACAAATAAACATGAATATTGGGCAAAATGGTCTTTATACTGCAATAGAAGTGCATGGATTAATGATGAAAAAAAGCAGGAAGAACATAACCACGAATTTTATCTGCCATTAAGTATTCTGATGTCTTATAGCGAAGCCCCTGCTTCTTTGATGGAAAAATTTCCGGAAAAAGGTCAGACAATTCCAATGCTTTTAAGTGGAAAAATTTCTGATAATTACAAAGGTTGGATAGGCCTTCGTATTGTTGACCAGAGTGATGGATGGTTTGAAATTGCAAATGACTGGCATTATGCAGAAATTAATAAAGGTGAATTTACACATCTTTTTGAGCTTAAGATGTTAGAAAATGCCAGAACAACAGACATGAACAAAATTGAATTGAACTTATGCTATAATCCTGAATATCTTGATGAATCAAGAGTCATAAGTGATTTTAGTTTTGAATATTTTGACGAAAATTCTTCAGACATTATTGAACATAACTTCAATTACGGAGGATTCACTTTCAAAAACAAAGCAGCAAAAGAGCACGATTATTACCTGCCACATCCAAATGCTTTCCAGAATGTTCCATGGCAAATGTATAATCAGGAGTTTGTAGACTGGTATGATAATCCTGAATTTAAGGGAAATCCTGTAAAAGTTCTTTCTGCGGCTGATAATACCAAGGCTAAAACTTTCTATGGCAAGTTTAAATTAGTATTTGGAGCAGCTGACCCTACAGATGACGGTGGATTTTATTCAAATACATGTTTCTTTGTAAAATCTGTTATTCCTGATGCCAAAATTAATCCAAAAACAGGCGACAGAGTAAAGCTTGTTGTTAAAGGTACCTTATCTAAAGATTACGAAGGCCGTGTTGGAATGGATTTACATAATGTTGCAGGTGATAATTGGGTATTCTTGGGTAATGACTGGCATTTTATTTCTACTAAAGACAAGAAATTTGAAACCTTCTTTGAAATAAAAATACAAAAAGATGCAGATTTTAAGTCTATTGATGATGCTTTGTTCGTACTGGCACTTAATCCACAAAAGAAAGGCGAAGTTTATAAGCTTAATGATGTAAAGTTTGAGTTTGCAGACGAAGATCCTTTTGTTACTACACAGGCTGCTACAAAGCATGTTTCTATTAAACCTTGTGAACTGGGCTTTGAAGTTACAGTAACAAAGCCTGATTCTGAAACTGGGGATTGGCAGGGAAATTTTGATTTTTATCACAACGAAAATGTCCCAGTTCCCGGCACTTTTGTTGACGGAAGATTCACAAATGTTTCTATTGATACAAGATACTTAAATCAAAATAAAACTGTTACTTTTATATGGCCATTCTGTGACAAGGGAAAAGTTTATAACTTTGAATATACCTGGACAGATGCAAATAACAGATGGCATAATGAAACTATTAAAGTTCGTGCCACAACCGGCTCAGGAGAATTCAACTACAAACCTCTTGAAAACATAAATATCTCATTTGAATCTAACAAAAAAGAGACAAATCTGCTTGTTTCAAACTTCACAGTTGATAATCTCATGAAAGCTGTTGGAAAACATATTGATATTGTTGATTCTATACGTGTTGAATTCCCATTTGTTTCCGGAAAAAATGACTGGAGCAATACCGATTGGCTATTCGGAAGCAGCTGCGATATTTATCCAACCTTCGACGAAAATGATACTTTTTATAACGAACTGCTTACAAAAGGTAAATCAAATATTTTCGGTGACCACAATTTCTGGTGGGGCGATAAATATAAAATCAACGAAGCTCTTTCAAAACACCCCGAAATGTGGACAGACCTTCGTATTCATATGCACGTAAAAGGAAATCCTGATTTTGTAAATAACTGGATCGAGACAAACCGTACTCAGGAATTCCCTTTTGTACCTGCGAAGTTCTAAATTATACAGACTTGACACATCGTGTCAAAATAAGTATATTTATATAATTACTATTTATATGATTTTAAAGTGAGGTTACATATATGGCAGTACCTAGATCAAAAGTATCAAAGGCAGTAACAAAAAGACGCCAGACAATCAATATGAAGCTTAAGGCTCCACAGCTTGTTGAATGCAATAACT
>JBGVAV010000042.1:0-2391 GCA_045224915.1 Treponema sp. | reverse complement strand
CTGGACACAGGAAGCGGCTCACTTGGGCCAAAGCAGTTCAAAAAACTAAAGAGTGCCATGCAAAGCGACCCCCGCCCAAAAATTGTGTTCTCACATTATCCCATATACGGAAGCGGCATGTACGGACTAAGCTACTACTGCCTGCAAAACGAAGAGGAATCCACCAGACTTATAACCCTCTTTGAAAAGGAAAACGTAACGGACGTTTACGCAGGCCACGTACACCACCACCAGAGCAAAAACCTGGGCGACTACACAGAACGCTGCTTTGACACACTCTTTAACCAGGAATGGGCACTTGTTACCGTAGACGAGGCAAGAGGCAAAACCAGCACAAAAACAATACGCAAGTAATTTTTCTATGATTTTCTTTTCTGGACCAGCTTTTCTTTGCTAACCCGCTTTCCAGGGTTTGAACTGAACCCTATTTTTTGGACAGTTTTATGCTACCATATTTTTCATTCGGACTTCAATTGGAGTCCGATACTTCAGAACACTTGAATCCCGTTCATAATTAAAATAATGAATGTAAGATTCAAGTTGTTCAAGGAATGTCTCGACAGAATCAAAATCATTAAGATAAAACCATTCTGTTTTTAATATTCCCCAGAAATTTTCAATAACGGCATTATCAAGGCAGTTCCCTTTTCGTGACATACTCTGAACAGCCTTTTTCTTCTTCAGGAAATGCTTATATGAAACATGCCTGTACTGCCAGCCCTGATCAGATTGAATGATTACGTTTTTAGGATTCCCTGTCTTACGATAAGCAAGTTTTATCATTCTCATAATCAGCTGCATATTTGGTGAAAAGCTTACTGTATGAGCAATAAGTTCCTTGCTGTGCATGTCCATAATCCCAGAAAGGTAAATCCTTTTTCCGCATACTTTGAATTCTGTTACATCAGTAGTCCATTTCTGGTTAATCGCTGTTGTAGAAAAATCCCTGTGCAGGATATTCTCTACAGCTGTTCCTGAAGCAGAACCTGTGAATGAACTGTATTTTTTAGCCCTGACAACACTTTTTATTCCAAGATCCTGCATTAACCGTAATACAGTCTTATGATTTATATTGCAGCCCAGCTTTTTCAGGTCTGATGTAATCCATCTGTAGCCTTTGCGTTTGTTGCTTTTGTAATAAATATCAAGAATTTTACTTTTTATTTCCTTGTATTTATCCCTCCGAGGCTTTAAATTCTCATAAAATGTAGAACGACTCATATTAAAATACTTCAGCAATCTATTTAAATTGTTTCCAGACCTTAATTCTCTGATTGCTGCCGCTCTTTCTCTTTGCGTGCTTGAACCAAGGTCGCCAATTTTTTTAGAATGTCATTCTCCATTTTTGCATACTCAAGTTGTTCAAGGAGTTCTTTTATTTCCGGATCTTTTGTACCTTTGTGTTTTTCTTGCAGGGCATCTAATTCTTCTCTGCTTATAATTCTTGTAACTGATTTTTTCGCCATACCACATTCTACACCCCATCGCTTTAAAGTTGAAGGGGATAAATTGTATTTAGCTTTCAGAAAATTTATGGGAACCTTGTTTCGAAGTTCAAATTGTACTTTTTCCTTAAACTCTTTGCTGTAAGAAGAATTTGTTCTTCGTGTTTGCAAACCATCTATACCATGTTGTTCATACAAATGATACCAGCTCAGTACCATACTTGGATGAATGTTCATTTCATGAGCAAGAATAGTACTTCCTTTTTCTCCTTTTAGGTATTCTTGTACAACTTTAAGTTTGAATTCTGTTGAATAGTGTTTATTCATATAACCTCCAAAAGTGTCCAACTTTTGGGGTTCAGTTCAGAACTGACGGGCCGCGCGCCGTAAGGCGGGCAAGCACCGGAAAGCGGGTGACGAAAGGCACCGTCTGTCGATTTTAGCCAAGAAATGGATGGCAGAACAATCAGGACTACCGTCCTAAAGACAATCATACAAAACAAATATTGCATAAATCCTACCGTATTGATATATTATTGGAATGACCTATTCAGAACTAGAAATGCCCAAGGCCGGAGACCGCGTTGTAGTTGGTATGTCCGGCGGTGTTGATTCAACGATGACCGCTGTTCTCCTAAAGGAAAAAGGATGCATAGTAACCGGAGTTACCATGTCCCTCTGGAAAGGCGACCTTCCCATATTGCCAGAATCAGTAGGAATGCACGAAAGCTGCTACGGCCCCGGTGAAGAGGAAAACATTGACGAATGCAGGGAATTTTGCGAAAAGAACGGTATTCCCTACCACGTAATAGACGTAAAGGACGCATACCAAAAAGAGGTTCTTGACTACTTTAAAGCTGAATACAGGGCGGGCCGTACCCCCAACCCCTGCATCAGGTGTAACCGCTTTATAAAATTTGGGGCTTTGCTTTCTGGAATACAAAAG
>JBGVAV010000041.1:0-9146 GCA_045224915.1 Treponema sp. | reverse complement strand
CCCCCCTTACTTTCTTTTTCCTGCGTCCCGCATATTTCTCTATTAATTATAATGCGGAATGCCTGCAGAATATTTCCGCTAGTTTTTATTATGCATTTTATTTAATTTTTTGTATATTTTTTTACAATTTCTAGATACATTTATCATTTGATTTGTAAATGCTTCTCTTATATAATAATTATTATCATTAGGAGATATTTATGTTCTACGAAGCAAAAAATGCACTTGTTTTTAAAAAGGAAAATGAAACTTTGTTGATTGAGCCTTGGGGGAAGGATTCTTTGAGGGTTCGGTCTACATTGGAAAGAGAGTTTATTGATCAGGACTGGGGGCTTACTCAGAAGGTGGCTGTCTGTCAGGCTAAAATTGAAAAAAATGAACAGGGGGCTTCTATTACAAACGGCCGCCTTACTGCAAAAATAAATAATAATGGTGTACTTGGATTTTATAAAGACGGAAAACGCTTTTTGCATGAATATTTCCGCTCTTATGATCCTGAAGCTACAAAGCATTCAAACTGTACAAAGGTAGTTGCCCGCGAATATAAAGGAATTATTGGCGGAGACTATAAGCTTACAGTTCGTTTTGAACCAAATGATGACGAAAAAATCTTTGGTATGGGACAATATCCTGTACCTTATCTTGATATGAAAGGCTGCAGCCTTGAGCTTGCCCAGAGAAACAGTCAGATTTCAATTCCATTTGCTGTTTCTTCTTTAGGCTACGGCTTCTTGTGGAATAATCCTGCTGTAGGTCGTGCAAACTTTGCAAAAAATCTTACAGAATGGACAGCAGAAAGCACAAAGCAGATGGATTACTGGATTACAGTTGCCGATACACCTGCAAAAATCGTAGAAAACTTTACAGAGGCAGTAGGCCGCGCCCCTGTTATGAAAGAAGATTATCTTGGTTTCTGGCAGTGTAAACTCCGCTACCGCACACAGGATGAAGTTCTTACAGTTGCACGTAAATACAAAGAAATGGGAATCCATCTTGATGTAATTGTAATTGACTTCTTCCACTGGCCTCGTCAGGGTGACTGGTGTTTTGATAAGGAATACTGGCCAGATCCAAAAGCAATGTGTGATGAGCTTCATGCAATGGGAACAAAGGTCATGGTAAGCGTATGGCCAAACGTAGATAAAAAATGTTCACACTTCTATGAAATGAAAGATAAAGGATTTTTAGTACGCACAGAGCACGGTACAAATCAGACTTATGATTTTAATGGCGATTGTCTTACTTTTGATGCTACAAATCCGGAAGCCCGCGAATATCTTTGGGAAATCTGTAAAAAGAATTATTCAGATTACGGAATTGATATGTTCTGGCTTGATAACGCAGAGCCTGATTATAATGTTTATGATTACGGAAACTACCGCTATCAGATGGGCTCAGCTTTGTCTTGCTCAAATATCTATCCAAAATTGTACAGCCAGACTTTCTACGACGGTATGAAAAAAGCAGGCTATAAGGATTTTGTAAATCTTGAACGCTGTGCATGGGTAGGAAGTCAGACCTTGAATCAGGTTTTATGGAATGGCGATGTTCAGTCAAGCTGGGAATGCCTTCAGGATTCCATCGTAGAAGGATTAAACATTGGTCTTGCCGGTATTCCTTGGTGGACAACAGATATCGGCGGCTTTATGTATGGTGATCCTTCAGACAAAGGCTTTGTTGAGCTTTTACTCCGCTGGTTCCAGTTTGCAGTATTCAGTCCTATTTTAAGACTTCATGGAGACCGTGATCCTCACAATATTCCTCCACTTGATAAAGATCCAGAGAGAGGTTATGGCGGCGGTTATCTCTTTACAGGTCAGCCAAACGAAATCTGGTGCTATGGTGAAGAAGCCCAAAAGATTATGGAAGCACAGATTAAGCTTCGTGAATCAATTAAGCCTTATGTTGCAAAACTTATGAAAGAGGCTAGTGCAAACGGAAGTCCTCTCATGCGTACAATGTTCTACGAGTTCCCGGAAGATGAACGCTGCTGGAAGCTCAAAGATCAGTACATGTTCGGAGATAAATATCTAGTTGCACCAGTTCTTAATCCAAGTCAGGAAAACCGTACTGTATATTTACCTTGCGGAAAATGGAAGCACATTTTTACAAACGCAGAATACGAAGGCGGCACAACAGTTACTGTTGATACACCTATTGAGAATATTCCTGTATTTGAAAAGCTTTAAGAAACTACATTAACAGGAGAACCATCTAACCAGGCTTTGAGGTTTGCTTCGGCAATTCCTTGAAGCCTTTTTCTTGTCTCAAACGGTGCCCATGCAATATGCGGTGTAATTACACAATTTTTTGCACCAAGCAATGGATTATCCTGGGCCATTGGTTCTTTTAATAAAACATCGGCTGCAAAGCCTGCAATGCCACCAGCATTAAGACAATCGGCAAGATCCTGTTCTACTATAAAACCACCGCGTGCTGTATTTATAAGATACGCTGTTGGTTTCATGAGTTTAAGGGAATCTTTATTTATAATATTTGTTGTTTGCGGTGTTAAAGGGGCGTGAAGTGTTAAAAAATCTGAACACTTTAACAGTTCTTCAAAGCTAACGGAAGTAGGCATATCAGGTTTTGGAGTTCTTGTGCAGCAAATTACATTCATTCCAAATGCTTTACCAATCTGCGCAACACGGCTTCCTATGTGACCGTATCCAAAAATGCCAAGAGTTTTTCCTGCAAGCTCGCTAAGGCTTCCGTTCCAGTAACAAAAATCAGGACATTTTACCCAGTCTCCATTCATTACAGACTGGCTGTGCTGAGCAACCTGATTTGTAAAATAAAGGATAAATGAAAAAACATGCTGTGCTACAGAATCAGTAGAATAAGCAGGAATATTAGTTACTGTAATATTGTGACGGCGTGCAGCATCCAGATCAATAACATTATAACCTGTTGCCAAAACACCAATATATTTGAGGTTAGGGCATTGGCTTAAAATATCTTCTGTAATCTGGATTTTATTCAGGAAAATTGCATCACTGTCTGCAATTCGATTTGCTACCTGTTCCTGAGGTGTTCTCTCATAAACAGTAATTTCAGCATACTTTTTTAAAAAATCCCAAGGAAGGTCACCCGGATTTACCGCATGACCATCTAAAATTGTGAGTTTAATCATTTTCTTTTAGCCGATAACGTCTACGCCGCAAGAAGAGATTGCAGCATTAATTGCATCTTCCTGGCTTGCATCGCCATAATCAACAAGTACCTGTGACTTTTCGCAGTTTGCAACAACATTTGTTACACCTGCAACAGCCGCAACAGCAGCCTGTACTTTAGATGCAGAATCATCATCAAACATTCCGACTACGTATATTTTCTTTTGCATAATTTAATTATATTCTATTTCAATTCTTTTTTCAATTGAATATTTTGTGTGATTTATTGTACAAAAATGTAATTATTGCTCTTGTTTTCTGTGCATATCAATATAATTGATGATTGCCATAGAAATAATAATTATGTATCCGGTTAAACTCATCCAGTCTGGAATCTGGGCAAAAAATACAAAACCAAACAAAGCGCTGAATAAAACCTGAGAGTATTCATAAATAGAAATCTTGTTTGCAGGCGCGTGGTAGTAGGCGGCAGTTACAGAGAATTGTCCACCAGCGGCACAAGCTCCTGCACAGCACAAAAAGGCAAACTGCTGCCAGGTCATAGGATTAAAGTTTGTAATTAAATATGGAACCGAAAGCAGCATAGAAAAGGCCGAAAAGAAAAGAATTATGATTTTGCCGTTACAGCCAAGATAGCTTAATTTTCGGATACTGGCATAGGCAAGACCTGCACCAACTCCGCCCATAAAAGCTGCAAGGGTTGGAAGCATTTTTGTAAAATTGAACGTTGGTTTTACAATTAAAATAGAACCAAGGAACGCAATTATAATGCATACAAGCGGAATTGGCTTAATCTTTTCTTTTAGAATTATAAAACAGAATAAAATTGTAAAGAATGGTCCCATCTTGTTTAGAATTGTAGCGTCTGCAAGAACAATTCTGTCTATTGCATAAAAGTTTCCGAATACGCCGATAGACCCCGCAATTGCACGGATAAATAAAAAGAGAAGGGCTCCTTTTGGAATGTGAAGCGTTTCTTTTCCGTGAAGCTGAACATCTTTAATTGTTCCGCCAAGTGCAATCATAAATGCTACGACATTGCGGAAAAATGCCTTTTGAATAAAATGTATATCTCCTGCAAGCTTTACAAAAACGGCCATAAGGGCAAAGAAAAATGCAGAGGAAATTATAAAAAAGACTCCACGCTTTACATCATTGCGCTGAGGTAGGTCACCTTCATTTTCCATTTTGAACTTTCCCCAATTGCCCGCAGGCGCCACCAATTTTCCGACCGCGTCTTGTACGAAGTGTTACGTTTAATCCTGCTTTTTCAAGCAGATCTACAAATGCACGAACCTCAGAAGAAGTCGGTTCTTCAAAATCAAGCTTTGCAACAGGATTCCACGGAATAAGATTTATATTTACATCAAGGCCGCGTGCAAAATTAATCATATTTTTTGCTGACTGAGCAGATGTGTTTTTTTCGTGAAGAAGTGCTGCTTCTAGTGTTACGCGTTTTCCAGTTTTGCCAGCATAATAATCAATTGCTTTACGAAGCTCTTCAAGAGAGTTTTCAGTTCCTTTTGCAACTGGCATAAGCTCTTTGCGAAGTTCTTCATCAGCAGTTGTAAGAGAAACTGCAAGGCGAATATTCGGTCCGTTATCTGCAAGGTCGTAAATGCCTTTTACAATTCCGCAGGTAGAAAGTGTGATTCGTTTTGAAGAAAGCGCGCGTCCGTCCTTGCTGCACAAAATCTGTATTGTCTTTCGGATAGCATCCAGATTTTGCATAGGCTCACCCATGCCCATAAAAACAATGTTGTCTAAGGTGCCGGCCTGCTCTTCCATATACAAAAACTGTTCAACAATTTCGGCAGCTGTAAGATTTCGCGCAAGGCCAAGAGTTCCTGTCATACAGAAGGCACATTTCATTGCGCAGCCTGCCTGACACGATACACATGCAGTTTTTCGTCCTTCTTTATCTGTTAAAAGAACTGTTTCTACAGAGTTTCCGTCTTCGAGGCCTGCAACAATTTTTATTGTACCGTCAGGATCTGTAAGTACTTCATTGATTTTCGTAGTGCGCAGGGTGGCTTTTTCTTTTAATTCATTTCTCAAATCAAGACTCAGATTTGTCATTGAATCAAAATTATCTACACCTGTGCTAATCCATTTAAAAATCTGTTTACCACGAAAGCTTTGAGAAAGTTGTAGATTTTGAGTAATTTCCTCTGGAGTACAACCTGTAAGGATTATTTTTTCCATCAAGAATACTGGGATTTATCTCCGCAATCGTTCCAAAAGATTTCTTATCTGAATGTTCTTACCATCATTATGAAGATAATCTTCCAAAAGCTTGATTGCTTCGTCTTTGCGATTCATCAAAGAATAACACTCTGCAAGATCAACATAAAGACGTGAGTTGCGAGGATCATTGCGGATAAGATTCTTGAAGCGGTCTACTGCTTCTTCAAGTTTACCCTGACCTTTGCAAATCAAAGCAAGACCAATTGCGGCATAAATATCAAAATCAATTTCGAGAGCCTTTGTATAATACTTTACAGCTTCATCATAATTTCCGATTGTTCTGTAAGCATCACCGGCACGAGTAAGAATTACTTTGTTCTTTGGATCAATTTCAAGAATCTTGTTCCAGTATTCAATTGATTTTGGCTGCTGTCCCATACCACGGTAACAGTCTGCAAGTCCAAATAATGCATAGAAGTTTTTTGGATCGCGCTGAAGAGCTTTGTCAAAGAAATATGTTCCTTTTTCAAAAGTCTTGAGCTTGCGGTGACAGTTTCCAATTGCAGTAAGAACGCGGATATCTACGTTATCAAGATTCAAATCGTAAATACGAGTCCAATAGCCAAGGGCGTCTTTGTATTCCTTAAAGTCATAGCTTAAATGTCCAAGACCAATCAATGCATATGGATTGTCCTTTTCCATTTCGAGAACCTTAAGATAAAGCTCCTTTGATTTTTTGAATTCGTGAATCTTTCGGTAAGCATCAGCAACACGTGTTATAACAGTAATATTTTTGTCATCGTGAACTAAATATTGCTGCCAGATATCAATTGCTTTTGAATACTGATTGAGTGCCTTGTAACAGTCTGCAAGACCAAAGAGTGCATAGTTGTTAGAAGGGTAAAACGATAAACATTTGTTGTAAAATGAAATTGCGTCGTTAAATTTATTTTCTTTTCTTGCAGTGTCGCCAAGTCCTACGAGAGCATAATTGTTATTGTCTTCAATGTCGAGAATCTGGAAGAATGCTTCACGTGCCTGGTCAAACTCACTCTCTTTTAAAAGCTGATAGCCTTTTTTTGAAAGCTCTGCAATTTTTTCATTACTTTCTTTAATTGCTTCTGCCGGCATTTCGAGACTTTCCGGCTCGAAAACGTCCTTTGTTGTAGAGTCCAAATTTTCCATGTTTTTTTTACTCCTTGTTTTTAAATTATTTTTAAATAATCAAAATAATTTATATGTCATTTTTTAATAGAGTCGAAATTACGTTAGCAATCGATTCGTAAATCGGTTCTGCATCACGTTTGTTATGTGCAAGATAATACGCCTTGAGGGCTTTGAGGCCTTCATTTTTGTCCATGTAGTAATTTCCCACGCGGGTGAGTCCGTCAGAATAACCTGTAGTAATATAGATTCTTCTGGCATCTTCAATGTTACCTGCATTGAACATGGCGTTTGCCTTACGGTTGAGTATAACTTTTTGTTCAGAAGTTAATCCGCCGACTGGATTATCAGTTACTTTGATAAATCCTTCAGGAATCTGTTTTTCCCTGATTGCAGCATCAAATTGTTCCTGTACTTTTTCTTTTCTACTCATTCTAATATTTTACCATAAAATGTTAAATAATAAAAGTTTTTTTTTAATTTGACGATTCCTCTGGTTTTGAGTCAGTTTGTGGGTCTGGAGCTGGATTTTCGGCAAATTGATAAAAATCTACGATAGATCTTCCATATTCGCGCTGATCTGTTCTTTTAAGAGGACCAATTACTTCGGGCATAAAATGCTCTTCTGGTCTGTGAACAAGAATTGTACCTCCTGTGTTCAGCATTCCATTTTGTGCAGCCTGGAGTACAAGCTGTTCGTGAAATTTATAAGGGAAAGGTGGATCAAAAAATATAAAATCAAAGGATGTTTTGCAGCGTTTGATAAAATATTCTACCGGCATAAAATGACATTTAATTTTTACGCCACATTCCTGTTCAGAAACCTTAACGTTATTTAAAAGAGTTCCAACTTTGATTTTATCTTTTTCGCATAATTCAATAGGATTTGCACCGCGAGAGGCTGCTTCAAGTGCAATAGTGCCTGAGCCCGAAAATAAATCGAGCCATGATTTTCCTGTTAAGTCACCGATGATTGAAAAAACAGATTCACGCATTCTGTCCATGGCCGGTCTGATTATTCCGTCAGGACACTGAATTATTCTGCCTTTTAGTTTTCCGCCTGTTATTCTCATTTTTTATTCAACATCCAGTAAATATCATCATGAGGTAAGGTAGGATTTTCTTTTGCATAATCAAATGCTGTTTTTCCATCTGCAGAACGGATTGAAGTTCCTGCTCCATAATCAAGAAGCTTTTTGATTACGATTGTAGAACTGCAGTATTGTGCAGCATACATAAGAGGAGTTTTTCCATTGTAGAAGGAATTGAGCGAAATTGATTTTTCAATGAATGTATCAACCTTGGCAGCCTTTGAATAATCAGATGAATAATTGTCAGAAAGCATCAGAACAAATGACTGAACAACTTCTTTTTCTGATGGTGAATAGTAGCTTAAAAGCTTACGTAAAATTTCTGGGTTTCCATTGTAAGTTGAAGCAAGCATGAGCGCAGAAACATTATATGAGTTCTTTGTTTTTACCTGTGCGCCTGCATCAATAAGAATATCAATTATAGATGTGTTTTCCTGATAGCGTACTGCGTACATTAAAGCTGTCCAGCCGTCTGAATCTTTAAGATTTACATTTGCTCCGGAATTAAGAAGATTTTTTAATTCCCAGTTGTTGCCGGCTTTTGCAGCCTTCATAAGAAGTGTTACGCCCTTCGAATCTGCCTGGTCTGGCGAACCGATTAACTGATAAGAAGTAAAGTCTTCATCAGAAGGGAGCGGTGGAGTCTTTTTAGGCGCATAGTCCAAAAGATTTTCGCGCTGATAACGGTTTACAGTTGTAGAAGGTGTTGTGCTGATAGGAAGTTCAAAAGAGTTTTCTGTAACAGTTTCTACAGGAGGTTCTGGTATAGGCTCTGGAATTGGTTCTGGTTCAGGAACTGGTTCAGGCACTGGCTCTGGAATAGGCTCCGGTGCTGGTTCTGGAACTGGTTCGGGTTCCGGAATTGGTTCAGGTACAGGCGCTGGCTCTGGAACTGGTTCTGGTATTGGTTCAGGCTTTTGAGCAGGCGGCTCTTTTTCCTGATTCAACTTTGAAAACAGCAGATTATCATATTCTGGTTGTTCAACAGGAGGTTCTAAGAGAGTTTCATGATTGTCCTGTGAGGCAACTTCATCTGTTGTTTCTGGTAAAAGCTGTTCTTCAATTAATGGAGCAGCTTCTTCTGGATTTATTTCCTGTGGTTTTTGTTCAACTACAATTTTTGATTTAGTTTCTTTTACAGGTTCAGGTTTTGGCTCTGGCGCAGGCTCTGGTTCAGGAGTAGGCGCTGGCTCTGGTGTTGGTTCCGGTTCAGGTTCTTTTGTTTCCGGAGGTGTTGGATTTTTTTCTTCTTCAATAATACTTGTGGTTAATTGCGAACTTTCAACTTGAGGAAGCACTTCATCTGTTGGTGGAGTTGGTTCATCTTCTGATCCTTCAAAAGGTGTGCCATCCACATTAAGTTTAAGGCTTCTTGTAAGATAATTTGTAAAGAAATATTTTTCGTAACAATCGGCAACTCCAAATTCTGATAAATCACCTTTAATGGTTTCAAACTCGTCTTTAAAAAATGCTTCAGGATTTTTAGAAATATAAGTTTTGTTCTTAGCAATACAATAATCTTTGTTAGGTTGAATTGAGTTTGCAATCCAGACAAGAAGGATAAGCTCAC
>JBGVAV010000040.1:0-23797 GCA_045224915.1 Treponema sp. | reverse complement strand
CAAAGTAAAGGGCTTCGACATCTTCGCAAACGGCGATACACCACAGAACGCAATCGACGCATTCCGCTTCGGAGCAATGGGTATCGGTCTCTGCCGAACAGAGCACATGTTCTTCGACGAACCAAAACTTACTGCATTCCAGAAGATGATCGTTTCTGAAACAACAGAAGCTCGTAAAGAAAATCTTGCTAAGATTCTTCCTTACCAGCAGAAAGACTTCTACGAAATCATCAAGGCTATGAAGGGTTACCCAGTAACAATTCGTCTCCTTGACCCACCTCTTAACGAGTTCATCCAGGCTGAAAGTCCTGCACAGCTCAAGGCTCTTGCTGAAAAACTCGGCATGAAGCCAGCTGTTCTTGGTGCAAAGGTTGCTGCTCTTGACGAACACAACCCAATGCTCGGACACCGCGGATGCCGTCTCGCTATCACTTATCCAGAGATTTACGAGATGCAGGTAGAAGCTATTGCCCGCGCTACTGCTAAACTTGATAAAGAAGGAATCAAACACAAGGTTCAGATTATGATTCCTAACGTTGTTTCTTACCGCGAAGTTGAACAGATTCGTGCTCAGGCAGAAGCTGTAATTGCTGCTGTAAACAAAGATTGCGGAACAAAACTTAAGTTCGAAATCGGATCTATGGTTGAATTCCCACGTACAGCTCTTATTGCTGACAAGGTTGCTCAGTACGCAGACTTCTTCTCATTCGGTACAAACGACCTTTCACAGACAACATTCGGCTTCTCTCGTGATGACTACGGTAAGTTCATTGAATCTTACCTCGATCAGAGAATCCTTGAAGACGATCCATTTGCTACACTTGATCCAGATGGTCCAGGTGCTCTCATGGAAATTGCAGAAGCTAAGGGACGTTCAGTTAAACCTAACCTCCACCTTGGTATCTGTGGTGAACATGGTGGTGACCCAGCTTCTATCGCACTCTGCTACAAGCTCGGTTTGAACTACGTATCTTGTTCTCCATTCCGTGTACCACTTGCTCGTCTTGCTGGTGCTCAGGCAGTTATCAAAGCTGGTGCTAAGAAGGCTCCTGCTAAGAAACCTGCTGCAAAAAAAGCAACAACAGCTAAAAAAGCAGCTCCTGCTAAAAAGCCAGCTGCTAAACCAGCTGCAAAGAAATAATTTGACCAGTAATGGTTAAATAAAAAAGCTGCACTTCATTTGAGGTGCAGCTTTTTTTATGGGTCCTTCGACATGCTCAGGAACCACAAGGACTCAGTCCTTATTTCATCTTAATCTTTACACTGTAATCTTCATCAGTCCAGTCTGGGTTGATTACCATATCAAGGTCTGCATTCAAAGCAATGCCTTTTGTAAACTTGTAGGCACGTTCTGTATCTTTGCAGTAGAAAGAAAGTGTTACACCCTTAGTTCCTGCATCAACCTTGAAATTCTGGATTGTTGAATCGTTGAAATCATAAATTTTTTCACCTGTACTGGAAAGTGAAAGAACAATGTGTCCATCAGCAGAGAATGTCCAGTCTGCATCCCATTTAGCATCCTGCCAAGTTCCCTTAATTCCGCCCAAGTCGAGAGCGAAAAGACCTGTTGCCATTACAGCAAGAACAACCATAAGAATTAGTTTTTTCATTTGCATCTCCTGAATTTGGATAATTTATACCTTTATTATACCACGCTCCATATTATTCTGCTATCTTTTTTAACCATAATGGTGTAAAATAATATGATGCATTTTATTGTAGAATATGAAATAGCAGCAATAATTTTGTCTCTTGCCGTATTGTTCAGCTTTTTTAGAAAAAAACTCGTTAACACAAGATTAACAAAAGTTTTTTGTATGCTGGTAATTGATGTTCTATTAATGAGTGTAACAGATATCATTGCTATTTATCTTAATGAAATAATAACAGAAAAGATTCTTTGGCTATGCTATCTTATGAACATCCTTTACTATCTCTTTAATGCATCTTTTTCAATGATTTTTTACGACTGCATCAGAACTACGCTTTCGGGAAATCTTGTTCGCAGTAAAATTAAAACAGCAAGATATCATACTCCAATAGGCGTTACTTTCATTGCAATTATATCTTCTCCATGGAGCCATGCAGTTTTCTATTTTGATTCTAACCTGAATTTTGTAAAAGGCTGGGGATACATTGTAATATATCTTGTTGCTGCAATTTATCTTTTTAGTGCAGTATATAAAATCGTTCTTTTACGAAAAGAAGCTTCACGTTCACAACGATTCACTGTTTATTTTTATATTGCAATGTGTATTATTGCCGCTATGATTCAGGGAATGAATTATAGTCTTGTCATCATAGGTTTTATTGCATCTGTTTCTACAATGATGGTTTTCCTCTCTCTGGTGAACCCTACAAACTATTTTGACAAAGAAATGGATTTGCTTAACCTTACAGCCTTCCGCGATGTTTATGCGCAACTGGCATTTAAAGACAAACCGTTCAGGATTATTGGTCTTCAGATGATAGGCATAAGATTCCTTACCGAAACAATCGGGCTTGAAAACAAACAGGAAGTATTACGCCAGTTTTCTGTAAAGCTTAGAAATGCCTGCGGAAAATATCAGCTGTACAGAGTTTCGGGAAGCCGTATTTATATTTTTATTCCTAATGATGATAAAATTGAGCAGAGGATTATCGAAAATATTCACAAGGTTTTTGAAGAGTCAATCCTCATGGCCGACTTCCGCATTTCTCTAACAGATCACATTGTTGTTTATAAATATCCGGATGATTCAAAAGGAATTGTTGATACAGAAGATTTAATCCGTTCTACACTCCATTCGATTTTTGATGAAGAGCCGGGAACTGTTGCACGGGTAGACCAGGCTGTACTAGCCAAAAAAAGTCGTGAGCTTAAGATTCTTCAGATAATGAAAAAGGCTGTTCGTCGCGGAGATTTTTATGTTGTTTACCAGCCGATTTATTCTTTTGAACAGAATCGGTTTATAACTGCCGAAGCTCTTGTGCGCCTTGAGAATGATGAACTTGGCGAAGTAAGCCCGGAAGAATTTATTCCAATTGCAGAGCGTCACGGAATGATTCTGCAGATTGGAGAATTTGTTTTTGAAACTGTTTGCCGATTTGTTCTGCATCACAGAATCTGGGAAAAGGGCATTGAATATATTCATGTAAATCTTTCGGTAATTCAGTGTATGCAGGAAAAGCTTGCAGATCAGCTCTTCCGTATTATGGATTTATACAATCTTGATTACCGCTACATAAATCTTGAAGTTACAGAATCTGCCGCAATTGCATCGAGTGAAGTTTTAATGGCCAACATGGCGCGGCTTATAGAACGAAATATGAATTTCTCGCTTGATGATTTTGGTACAGGTTTTTCAAATACTGCAACTCTTATCAAATATCCTTTCCACACAATCAAACTGGATAAAGGCATGGTTTGGGATGCAATGCACAATGGAAAAGCCGAAATCATTTTACGAAATACAATTGAAATGGTAAAAATGCTTAATATGGAAATTGTTGCCGAAGGAGCCGAAACACCAGAGCAGGTAGAAAAGCTTCGCGAAATGGGCGTAGATTTTGTTCAGGGCTTTTATTATTCAAAACCAATAAGCAGGGATGATTTTATACAATTAATAAGTGATGATACGGGGCGACGCAGAGAATATGACTGATTATATTATAAGATTTGATATTGCGGCAGCTCTCATTTCTATTGCAGTAATGTTAAGCTACTTCCGTGAAAGAAGAATTAAAACAAAAATCTCGGATTGTTTTACTGCTCTTACCTGGCAATGTTTTTCGGCCTGTATTTTTGATATTGCTTCGGCCTGGTTGATAAAATATATTACACCAGGAAATCTCTGGCTTAATTATATTGTTCTTATCGGGTATTACATTATGTTTAATGCAATGCCACTGCTTTATTACATGTTGTTCTGGTTCCTTTCCGAAGGAAACCGAAAAATGCCTATAAAGCAGTATTGGATAATGTTTGGCATTTATCTCTTCTTTACTTTGTTTACAATAACTTCTCCGTTTACACATCTTGTTTTCTGGTTTGATAAAGATCTTGTTTTCAGGCATGGACTTCTTTTCTACGGATATTATGTGCTTGATTTCTTTTATGTTTCTGTTGGTGTTATTCATTTCTTGCGTCACAGAAAGCAGTTTACAACAAATCAAATCATGTCCTTAATGTTCTTTACGGCGGCTTGTTTCCTGGCTGCAATGTTGCAAACTGTTGTCCCAAAGCTGCTCATAACAGGCTTCGTTTTCTCTCTTACAATTCTTATAACCTTCCTGTCGCTCGAAAATCCGGATGATTATGTTGATAACGAATCTGACCTTTATAATCGCATAGCGTTCATGATCAGGGCTCAGGAAAGCATAGATTTTAATAAGCCTATTTTTGTAATAGGACTTTACAGCGAACCGCTTGTTCATATTCTTAGATCAATTGGCGAAGAAAACAGAAAGATTTTCTACGATATTGTTTTTACATATCTAAAGGATGTTGGCGGCAGAGAAAATGTTTACCGCCTTACTTACGAAAAATTTGCAATTTTACTTTCTGAAGTTCCGGAAGAAAAATGTAACGAAATTGTTAATAATCTTCATAACTTCTTTAAAGAGCCAATTAAATGTGGAAACATTGAAATTTCAATTTCGGTTAATATTCAGATTGTGCTTTTCCCTGATGATGTTTCGAACCTTGAAGATCTGCTCGATTTGACAGAGGATTCTCTTGAAGATAAATCAAGTATTGAAGATGGAATGAGCTTTAGAGCAGATCCAAAAATTCTTGATCACAAACGACGTGAACACAAAATTATTCAAATTCTTGAAAACGCAATGAACGAAGATTCTTTTGATATTGTATACCAGCCAATCTACAATATTGATGTTGGTGGTTATACTTCGGCAGAAGCTTTGCTTCGTTTGCGTACAGAAGAGCTTGGAGATATCACCCCTGATGAGTTTATCCCACTTGCCGAAAAAAATGGTCTTGCCCTTCAAATAGGAAACTTTGTATTTAAGCGTGTTTGTAAGTTTGTTGCAACTAACAGACTTTGGGAAAAGGGCATAGAAAATATTCATGTAAATCTTTCTGTAATTCAATGTATGCAGGAAAAGTTGTACGAGCTCTTGTTTGACATAATGGATTACTATGATCTTGATTACAAATATATAGACCTTGATGTTTCGGAAACAACTGCAATTATGGCAAACGAAACTTTGTTACGAAACATGAATGTTATGCTTGATCATGGAATGTCTTTCTCGCTTGATAATTACGGTACAGGACTTTCAAATACAAACACTCTTGTAAAATATCCTTTTAAGTATGTTAAGCTTGATAAGACTTTAGTAAAGGCTGCCGTAAACGACGAAAAGGCCCGCATCATTCTTCATAAAACTGTTTCTATGGTAAAGGATCTTGATATGAGAGTTGTAGCCGAAGGTGTAGAGGATATGGGCGAGTACGACATGGTTGTATACCTTGGCTGCAATTACATCCAGGGCTTTATGTTCTCAAATCCTCTTTCACCAGAAGACTATCTTAGATTTATCAGTAAATAAAACCTGTTAGCTTTTATCTTCGTAACCAGTTCAACTTACATGAAATGTAGAAATTAAAGTCTGGCTCTATGCTTGTGTCGGCCCAGTTTATAACTGTAGAAAGGCCTGTAGCAATTTTCTGACCAACTCCAAGCGGAACAGACAATTCCATGTTTAAGGCAATCTTTTCTTCAACCTTAAAATTCAACGGTGCATCTGTGTCAGGAGTTGTGCCGTCTGAGTTTTTACCAAACGATGCCAGTGTCTGAACTCCAAAGCATCCGTCGAACAGGCCTTGCAAAATTCCTGGAACTATGTAGGAATAATTTACAAGAAGCTTGCCTGGGAAATTACAGTTTTCGTTTATTCCTGCAAAATGCGCACGGCTTAAGAAAGGCACTGTGCTGCTTGGGAAATCTGTATAACGGATAACTGTATAAACTTCATGTGTTGTTGTTTTGTTGCTCGTTTTTACAGAGAACTCACCTTCGTAGCCGGCAAAGGCTTTCTTCAAATCAATATCATAAGTGCCAAGCAAAAGATTTACAGTAGAGAATGAAATGTTATTATCGTGCTTGAGCCAGAGGAATTGAGAATAATCAACACCGGTGTGGAAGGAAATGTTTGTTGTAAAAGGAAGATCTGCATTAATAGCAAAAGCTTCTTTGTCCTGTTGATTAAAGCTTCCGCCCGCATATAACAGGTAAGAAAGTGATTTCGTAGATTTCAAATCGGAACGTGTATAGACTGGCAGAGTGTAGCCCAAAACTGCAATGTTATGCATAGAAAAATCTTCATTATCTTTTGAACCGCCAAAATTAATCAGAGAAGAATCGCGGCCTATAAAAATATCAAGGATGCTTGGGCCAAGCAAAAATTCTGCAAGGAATTCCCCTGTGATATTTTTAATATTCGGATAGTAGAAAAGGTCAAAGACCATGATGCCGTTGCGCATTTGTGTACGGGCTGTCTGTCCAATAAAGAAGCCGCCAAAGCCAAAGTATACATTGTCCTTATCGGAAATTACATTGAACATAGGCGAGTACAAAAGAGGAGTAAGCTTTCCAAGGAATACTTTTTCATTCTGAAGCTCCTTTACGCCTGGCTCTAACTTTTCAAGCTCAGCAAGCTTTTCTTCTGAACGATGTTTTACAGAATCCTTGTCTTTCTTTTTATCTTCCTTTTCGTCTTCGGGTTTTTCTTCTTCGGCATCTGCCTCTGTTTCAACTTCGGTCTCGGCTACTTCTTCTCCCAGGGTAATATCTTCCTCATCATCAGTAGTTTCTTCTGTTGTCTCTACCACTTTTTCATAAGGATTAAAATCAGGGAAATCATCTTCGAGTTCATTTAAGGTCATAATTTCGCCGACTGGAGAAGGACCATTAAATGATGGAACATTTTTCCACATATAAAGAGGCTGGATTTTTATAACGTTTCCTGTAGAAGCCTGAGAGGTGTAGAAAATTGCCATATCATTTTTGTAAGCCCACAAGGCTGCAATTGGATCAGAAAGGGCAGGTGTATAAGTAAAGGTTGTTCCGTCAGAATTAGGAAGGGCTTCAAATACTTCAAGGCGTCCTCTGTCGTTGCTGCAGAAGTTTAAAGTTCCGTCTTTGTTGAACGAAGGAGAAGATGGATCGGTAATAAAATCATAATCTGTGTTGTTTACAATTTTATATTCCCTTGTTTTTGTGTCTGCAAGTGCAATACAGGCTCTGTCTTCTTTTAAAAGAACAAAAGCAAGCTCTGTGCCGTCAGCATTCAAAGCAGGTTGAATAAAGCTGTAGCGTTCATCCTGCAGGAAAACAGTTTTTTCACCTGTAGCTGTGTCTATCTGAACCAAACGCATTTTAAGTCCGTCCTGTTCAACAGCAATAAGAAGCTTTCCGTCGCGGCTTACAACCGGCTGATAATATGAGCTTGTGTCTTTTGTGAGTTTTGTTATGCCTTCTTCCTCATTCCATTTGTAAATATTAAATTGAGTTTCGGGACCAGGATTTCGGTCATAGCGGGAAGCGCCTGCAGAAAAATAAAGATTTTTGTTTTCATCGGCAGTAAGGGCTTTTGCATCTGAAAAATCGGCCTTGAATAAAAGAGTTTCCTTTGGAATAAAATCATCCTGATCATAATATCGTGTGCCGTCTTTTTTTGAAGGGTCAAGCAAAACTGCATAAGCATCATCGTAGCCTGATTGTCTGATAGAAATCATTGAACCGTCGTCAAAAATAATTGCAGGCTGGCAGTAATATGTATTCATGTCGTTTGGCGAAATGATTTTACCTTCCGGGATTTTTCGTTCTTCGGAATATTTTTTCTCAAGCGCAATTTTTACTTCGCGATAAATATCCTGAGGAGTTTTTCCTGTAACAAGCTTTACGCTTTCTTCCCAGGAGCGGTTTTCGTTTCTGTTACGTTCAATATCGGCAAGAGCCTGAATCCCACAGCGGTCAACAATGCTGCGCATGATAAGGTACCCCATAACATAAATCTGTCCGCTTGGAGGCTCCTGTTCTGTTCCAATTAAGCGGTAAGGAATAAGGGCGTTATCCAAAGTTGGGGCTTTAAAATCAAGTTCAAAGTATGGGCTTCGACCACGGCCACCGTTTGTAAGTTCAGTTTCAAGAACAGTTGTAAGGCCTTCCAAAGCCCAGCCAGGAATGCTCGAATATTCCATGCCTCGAATACTTTCGCCAAAGATTTTTGCAAAAATATAATCCTTATCTTCAAAGTTGATGTTTGCAACGTGAATGAGTTCGTGTGTAAAGAAAAGCTTCATCCAGTCATCGCGGAAACCAAAATGATTGTAAATAATAGGAGAGTCAAACATTACAATTTCTGGAGGGCTGAACATTGTAAATGCGTTTACAACATTCATTCGGCTGAATACATAAACATCAGTTTTGTCCTGAGGTATAGCGTAAATGCGTGCAATTTTTTCCCAGGCCTCGTCTGCAAACTCTGCATATTTTTTTGCTGCAGGCTCCGATGCGGCTTCGTAAATAAACCTGAAGTGTTTAGTTTCGGCTTGTTTCCAGCCCTTGAATTTTACATAGTCGTTTGCAAAAGCAGTTCCACAGATAAATAAAAAGACAAAAACTTTTAAAAATTTTTTCATGAGAATCTCCTGTAAATTTAAAAACAAATTTTAATAGATAATGGTTACGAACAAGACCCGCAGGCAATCAGGTTAAAAATAGGCAATCTCATATTTCCCGCCCTGCACAAATCCAATGCGTTCATAAAGCGTGTGTGCGGGATTATTTTTTTCTTTTACAAAAAGGCTGATTTTGCGGCCTGTTTTTTGAACACGCGTACAAATAGTATAAACAAGACTCCAGGCATAATAATTTTTGCGGTAAAGCGGATGTGTATAAACTCCGCCAAGCTGAACATAATTATAGCCAATGGCATTTGTGTTTGCTTTTGCTACAACTTCGCCGTCGGAATAAAGTGCAAAACAAAGCTGATCTTTTAAAATTGATTTTAATTGTGCCCCGGCTTCAAGGTCAGTTACCTGTTTTCCCTGAGGAGCAACTTCTTTTGCCATATACATTTTTTGCAGTAGAAGTAAAAGCTCTATATCGGCATCGGGATCTGTACAACGCTTTATTTCATCATCACAGCTGAGGGCTTCTGGGGCCGGGAAGGGCTGCGAATCAAGAGTCATAATATTGTAATGATTTGTCTGATATGGAATTTTACCAAGCTCTTGAAGAACGTTTAAGAAAACCTCGCCTGCAACAGGTTCTCCATTTAAAACGCTGACAGTTTTGTCTTTAAGAAAATCAGTAAGGCAGGTTTGAAGGCCTTCCAAAGTGTCCGCGCCCGGTATGCAGTAAAGAAGAGTTTTGTTTAGAAAGAAGGCCCCAAGGATTGTGCCAATGTTCGCGGTCCCTGTGCCTGTCGAAGGGGTCGAAGGGCCTTTAATAACAAAAATATTGTCCTTCTTCTTGCGCACGTTTGAACATAGCGTAACGCAGGTAGGTTCCCAGGGTGAGAGAAAGGCCTGGAGCTGCTCGTATTCATCCTCTTGTGCTGCAGTAATTTTCATGTGGATATTTTAGCATATGCAAATAGGATTGTCATTCCCGTGCTTGATCCGAAAAAAAAGTGTTGACAACTCTGTTGTATCACTGTATTATGTACTTAATACAGTGATACGCGCAATCACAATATAATCACTTTGGAGGTATTTATGGAATATCAGTTTACGAACGATAAACCCATTTATCTTCAGCTCATGGATGTGTTTAAGGTGGCAATCGTTTCGGGCGAGCTTCCAAAAGGGCAGAGGCTTGAATCGGTACGCGACCTTGCTGTTATTGCAAAGGTAAACCCGAATACCATGCAAAAGGCACTTTCGGAGCTAGAGCGAATAGGCCTGGTCAGAACAGAAAGAACTTCTGGTCGTTTTATTACAGACGACGAAGAGCTCATTCTTTCTATGAAAAACGAAATTGCAGAAAAAGAAATCTCCGTGTTTCTTGAAAAAATGAAATCAATCGGTATTTCAAAAGAGTCTGTAATTCAGATGATTTCTGATTATAAAGGCGTTGATGCCAAATAAAAATTTCGAGGTACAATATGGAATCAATTCTTGAGTTTAAGAACATAACAAAAAAATATGACAACAAAACTGCTTTGGATGACATTACCTTGAGCATTCCACGCGGTTCAATTGTAGGCTTGCTTGGTCCAAATGGCAGTGGTAAAACAACAATGTTAAAGCTTGCTACAGGACTTCTTCAGCCAACAAAAGGCGAAGTTTTTGCCTGCGGATTAAAACCTGGAGCAGAATCAAAGGACTTAGTTGCATATCAGTCAGACAAGGTTTATTTGAACGACTGGATGAATGTAAAAGATCTTATGAATATGCTTGATGATTTTTACACAAACTTTAACAGGGACAAGGCCCTTGATATGCTTAAGAGTCTGAACATTAATCCAAATGACAAGCTTAAGGAAATGTCAAAGGGTACAAAAGAAAAGGTTCAGCTCATCACAACAATGTGCCGCGACGTCCAGCTGTATCTGCTTGATGAACCAATTGGTGGTGTAGATCCTGCAGCCCGCGACTATATCCTTAATACAATCATTTCGAACTATCAGGAGAATGCAACAGTAATTATTTCTACACATCTTATTGCAGACGTAGAACCTGTACTGAATCACATTCTGTTCTTAAAAGAAGGTCACATTGTCCGCCAGGGTGATGTTGATGACATCCGCGAAGAAACAGGCAAGTCAATTGATGCCCTGTTCCGTGAAGAATTTCGCTGCTAGATAAGAGAGGTACAAAATGAGAAATCCGTTTCCAAAAATTGGTAAAGTAATTAAATATGATTTTAAGCATTCATCAAGAAGACTGCTCCCACTTTATGCAGCCCTGCTTGTACTTGGTCTTCTTACAGGACTTTTTGCAGAGCCTATGGGAAATAGAAATTGGGAAAGTACATCAAATGGAAATTCTTACGAGTTCCACATGAGCTCTTCAGATGCAAACTTTTCACGAGATATGATGTTTGGGCTTTTGATTATGGCATTTATGGTTCTTTCTATTACAACAATTGTAATGACAGTGACTTCAATTGCCCGCCGCTTTAGCCAGAGCATGCTCGAGGACGAAGCTTATTTGAATCTTTCGCTGCCTGTTACAATGGGCGAGCATCTGTGGGGCAAGTTTATAATGGCATTTGGATGGTTGTTCTGCTGCTGTATTATTACAAGCTTGTCTGGACTTCTTTGCTTTATAAGAATGGATTTGCCTTCAATCTTTGCAAAGATTTCTGAAAATCTTCCAGAGTTCAAGGATTCGCTTAATTACTACGGAATGTCAATCGGAAGATTAATAGGCCTTGCAATTATGCTGAGCATCGCATTTGCATTCTTTATCATCACTTTGATTTTTGTTGTAAATGCAATTTCGCATCTTTTCAAAAATAGCAAGGGGCTTGTAAAGTTCATAACAGTTGTAGTTCTTTTCTGGATCAACGGCTGGCTCTTCAAACTTGTTCCAAGCTTTGACACAAGAGACTTTGACGTCATGCAGCAGGTAGGCGGTGCCTTCACAAAATCAATGTGCATCACCGCACTCATACTGCTCCTTGTTTCGGCAGCATACTTTGCAGTGACACAGTATATTTTTACGAAGAAGTTGAATTTGGAGTAGAGAAGTTTTTACATTGATTATGTAAATAAAAAGAAACGGGGTCCTTGAGCTTGTCGAAGGGCCCCTTTTTTATAAATGAAGTTGAAATAAGTTATAAAAGATTATACAAGTCAAAGTTTTTTATAGAAATTTTTAAAGAAATGGAATAAAATAAAAATATGGTTATAGCGAAGCCCTTTGTTAAATGGGTTGGTGGGAAAAGCCAATTATTAGATGAAATCAAAGAAAAGTATCCTCTAAAATTCAAAAAATACTGTGAGCCTTTTGTAGGAGGTGGAGCAGTTCTTTTTGATGTTTTAAGTACAAAACAACCAGAAACAATACTTATTAATGATATTAACAAAGAATTAATTAATACCTATTCGCAGATTAAAAACAATTGTAAAGATTTGGTTTCTCTATTACTTGAAATACAATCAATTTATAAATCACATTCTTTGGAAGATAATAAAGCATTTTATTATGAAAAGCGTCAACGTTATAATGAACTCATAATGAATGGCAATGATACAGAAAATCTTGAAAAAGCAGCAATTTTTATTTTTTTAAATAAAACCTGTTTTAATGGTCTTTATCGTGTAAATTCAAAAGGTTTGTTTAATGTTCCATATAACAATGCCAAGAATCCTCTTCTATGTGATATAGATAATCTACAGGCTTGTTCTGAAATTTTACAAAATGTTGAAATGAAAGTTGGAGACTATAAAGGATGTAAGGATTTTATAGATTCAGATACTTTTGTATATATTGATCCCCCATATCGTCCCCTTACACAAACAGCAGCTTTTACCTCATATTCAGAAAACGGATTTACAGACAAAGAACAAATTGAACTTGGTAATTTTATTACAGAAATATCAGATAAAGGTGCAATGATTCTAGCTAGTAATTCAGATCCAAAAAATTCTGATATAAATGATGACTTCTTTGATAACTTGTATTCAAAGTTCGAAATTGAACGTGTTGCAGCAGCACGAATGATTAATTCTAATGCTAAAAAGCGTGGTGCAATTAATGAACTTTTGATTTCAAATATTGCAAGCGTATTCTAAGGGGTGAAAATGCAACGAGATTTTGTCGATTGGCTTTCCTCTTTTCGTGATAGCATAGCAACATATTCATACTATGTTGATTTCAAAAAGGTTTTTAGCAATGTCGAGAGTATTAAAATTGAATTAAATATTTTAAACTCTCTTATTGGTTCTAAAAACATCAAAACTGATTTTGAAAATATTCTGGAAAAATATCCTGAAACATTAAAGTGTATTCCAATATTACTTGCTATTAGAAATTATGAAATAGCTGTTTCGGATGAAAATGGAACTTACCAGTTTGACTTTGCCACACAGACAAGAACACCATCTGAATATTCAAGGTTTATGGAAAATTCAGGATTATTTGATTTACTTCAGAATCATATTATTGGAAATCTACTTGATTATGTTACTGGTGTTGAAACAGGTCTCGATTCTAATGGTCGCAAAAATAGAGGTGGTCATTTGATGGAAGATCTCGTTGAATCTTTTATTAAAAAAGCTGGATTTAAGAAAAATGTAAATTATTTCAAAGAAATGTACATTCATGAGATTTCACAAAAATGGGGAATCAATCTTTCTGCAATTTCAAATCAGGGGAAAATGGAAAAACGTTTTGATTATGTTGTAAAAACTGATAATCAGATTTATGTAATTGAGACCAATTTCTACGGAGGAGGAGGTTCTAAGTTAAATGAAACTGCACGAAGTTATAAAACTCTAGCTCAGGAAGTTGCAACGATAGAGGGGATTACTTTTGTTTGGTTCACAGATGGCAGTGGTTGGCGTAGTGCTAGAAATAATCTTGAAGAAACCTTTGATATTATGGAGCATATCTACTGTATTGCGGATATGGAAGGAAATATAATGGGGAAAATTTTTAAATGACGATTGTAGATTTATACGAAATAATGGCATCTTCAAAATCAGAAGTACGTGAAAAAGTTGTAAAGGCATTTTTAAAAGAATCTTGCGGATCTCAATCTGAAACGACACATTATGAATATAATGTTGAAAAATATGAAGATTATAAAATAGTATTAAAACGCCCTGGAGTTTTTAAGAAAGGTTTTGATTTTACAGTAAATACACGTGGGTTGTTTTATAAGAAAAAAAAATGTTATGAAAATCCTTCTTTTGATGATATCAAGAATGCATTAAAATATGCTAAAACACATTTTGGAAATGATTATCAATATGTTAAAAATGAGATTAACAACATTTTTAATGTTGAACCATATGATTTTTCGCATATAAAAAATATAAAATTCATTGATTACGAAAATAATGAGCATCCTATTGCAATTATTTTATTGGCGATAAAATGGTTGTTCGTTTCTGAAGATATAGCATATTGGAATTGGTCCGGACGAAATATGTTTATGGACAGTCTTAGAGAAGAAGAATTAGTTTAATGATAAAATCTTACTATAAATCCAAAAACAAGGATTTTACGCTAATAAAAGGGGATAGCCTTGAACTTATTTCAAAAATAAATCGTCAGTTTAATATGATCTTTGCAGATCCACCTTACTTTCTTTCTAATGGTGGAATTACTGTTCAAAGTGGAAGACAAGTAAGTGTAAATAAAGGTAAATGGGATAAATCTCAAGGTTTTGAAAAAGATAATGAGTTTAATCGTCAATGGCTAAGTCTTTGTCGGGATAAACTTACCGAAGACGGAACTATCTGGGTATCGGGAACCTATCACAATATTTTTTCTGTAGCCCAGATGCTTAATGAGTTAGGTTTTAGAATTTTGAATTGTATAACATGGGCTAAAACGAATCCGCCTCCAAATCTTTCTTGTAAGTTTTTCACTCATTCTACTGAGTTTATTTTATGGGCTCGTAAAAATAAAAAAACAACACACTATTACAATTATGCGCTCATGAAAGAAATAAATGGTGGAACTCAAATGCGAGATATATGGTCTCTTCCGGCAATTGCTAAATGGGAAAAATCTTGCGGGAAACATCCCACGCAAAAACCGCTTCCTTTGCTTGCTAGAATAATTCTTGCTTCAACAAAACCAAATGATTGGATTTTAGACCCTTTCACAGGAAGTAGTACTACAGGAGTTGCCGCAAGTTTATTAAATCGTAATTTTATTGGTATAGATCAAGAAGAAATATTCTTAGAGCTTTCTAGAAGACGAAGAGAAGAAATAAATGATAAAGAAATTCAAAAAGTCTATATTGAAAGAATGATGAGATATTCTAACAAGCCATTAACGGATATCTTAAGAATAACTAAATAATCAAAAAAAAGAATCTCTTATACTGGGAAAAACGGTAAGGGCGGGTGGGAGGGGAAAATAATTCTTTGCGGGTTTTAGGGCGGAGCCCTAGGAGAAAGGGGTGTGGTGAAGACAGTTTACTGGCTGAACCCAGGGGGAAGGCTTTCCCCCTCATATTAGTTTCTGAACGAATGAATCGGTGCCGGAATCCTACCGCCACGGTTGATGAAATCTGCACAGCCAAATTTGCTTACAGGCATTACAGGGCAACCGCCGAGTAATCCGCCAAATTCTACCCAGTCGCCGGCTTTTTTGCCTGGGGCAGGGATGAGGCGGCAGGCGGTTGTTTTATTATTAACCATACCAATCGCAAACTCATCGGCAAGGATTCCAGAAATTGTAGTAGCTGGTGTGTCGCCAGGAATAGCAATCATATCAAGACCAACAGAACAAACTGTTGTCATTGCTTCGAGCTTTTCAAGGCAGATAGAATTCTGTTTTACAGCGTTTATCATTCCTTCGTCTTCGGAAACAGGAATAAAGGCTCCGCTTAAACCACCAACGTTTGTACTTGCCATTACACCGCCTTTCTTTACCATGTCGGTGAGCATTGCAAGAGCGGCTGTTGTTCCAGGAGCACCACAACCTTCAATACCAATTTCTTCAAGAATGCGTGCAACAGAATCACCAACAGCAGGAGTTGGAGCTAATGACAAATCAAGAATACCAAAGTTTGTATTAAGACGTTTTGCGGCTTCGCTTCCAACAAGCTGACCCATACGTGTAATCTTAAATGCCATCTTTTTAATACCGTCGGCAAGAACGTTTATTGGCTGACCTTTATATTCGCGTGCGGCTGCTAAAATTACACCAGGGCCGGAAACTCCAACGTTTATAACAGAATCGCCTTCTCCAGGTCCGTGGAAAGCACCTGCCATAAAAGGATTATCTTCAGGGGCGTTACAGAATACAACAAGCTTTGCACAACCGTTTACTTCGCAGGTTTTAGAAACTTCTGCAGTTTTTACAATTGTTTCTCCCATGAGCTTTACGGCATCCATGTTGATTCCGTTTTTTGTAGTTCCAACGTTTACGCTAGAACAAACGCAGTTAGTCACACTTAAGGCTTCCGGAATAGAATCAATCAAAATGCGGTCTGCAGGAGTAATTCCCTTTTGAACAAGAGCGCTAAAGCCTCCCAAAAAGTTTACGCCAAGGTCGGCAGCGGCACGGTCCAGAGTTTTGCAGTAATCAACATAGCTTGTAGCGTTACTTGCACCAGCAACCAAAGCAATCGGTGTAACAGAAATACGTTTATTTATAATAGGAACACCAAATTCCTTTTCAATATCCTGGCCAACTTTTACAAGGTTGCCTGCCTTTTTCATAATTTTGTCATAGATTTTGTCGCAGGCACGTTTTGCGTCTGAGTCTGCACAATCCAAAAGTGAAATACCCATGGTAATACAGCGGATATCAAGCTTCTGGCGCATGAACATATTTACTGTTTCTTGAATTTCAACTGGTGAAAAAAGCATACAAGTCTCCTGAGTGAGTTATAGAGGTATTTTAGTGTAAATCCGCCGAATAGGGAATATGATATCAGATTTTCTTAACAAATTGAGAATCTCGTGTTATAATCTTAATACTATTAATAGTAGCAAGAGGAGTTTATTATGGCTAAAAAGAAAATCTCATTAAGGACTGAACTTTTAATTGGGACCATTGGTTCAATGGTTATCATTACTGCATTTTTGATTTTCTGTTTTAGATTCGTAATGAACAGAATAATTGCAACAACAACTGTAAATTCAGTAAACCAGATAATGGAAACATTGAATAAAGAAGTTGGTGGTGTGCTTGGTGAATATAACGATCTTGTTGTAAGTCTTTCTGATGGAATTACCTATCTTGAACCTCGCGAAAAAATTGGGGATCTTGTAAACGGCATGGGTAAAAACATGATTGAAAACACCATGCTTTATTATGCTACTTATGAAAACCTGTGGGAGGGAGGCGCGCTCTATACAAGCATTGGCTGGATGCCTCCTCCTGACTTTGACATGAAATCACGCTTGTGGCATCAGAATGCTGTAAAAAATCAGACTAAGGTTTGTTACACAGAGCCTTATGTTGATGCAAACACAGGTTTACTTAATATCACCTTGAGTTACCGCGTTCTTGATAAAAATGGAAAGCTTATTGGTATTGCCGCTGCAGATATTGTTCTTGATGCTTTAAGTCAAGCTGTTCGCGACATCAGGCTTTCTACTAACAGTAAAATTCACATTATTACAAAAGAAGGTCTTTACCTCACAAATGATGATTCTGCCAGCATCATGACTGCAAACTATTTTGATGAGGTTCAAATTCATAAAATTTCCAAAGAAGAATATCTTGATGGAAATCCAAAAGCCTTTACAGAAAAGGATTCTTTCTACGGTGTATGCCCAATTGAAAATACAGAATGGTTTATTGTTGTAGAAGGTCCAATTACAGACTTCTCCGGGGAATACCAGAAGTTTTTCATGTACACAATTTTTGGTCTTGTAGTAATTGCTGTAATCATGATTACTATCTTCTTTATTCTTTCTTCACGAGTTTCCCGAAGCTTTAAGATTATTGCTTCTGGCTGTGAGCTCATGGCAATGGGTGACTATTCAGAACGCTATCCTGATTTCTTAACAAAAGAAGCTTCTCTTCTTTCAAACGGATTTAATCTTGTAACAGAACGGCTTGAAGGAAACATAAACAGTATGAAGCAGTCAAAGGTTTCGCTTAATGAAGCCGGAGGAAAACTCAGCAGCACAATAGAAGATCTTATGTCTTCGATTGTTCAGATTGGTGCAAGTATCAGCAGTACAGGTATGAATCTTAGAAATCAGACAGACAGTGTAGGCCAGAGTGCACAGAGTATTTCTAAGATTCTTGATATGATTCATCGCCTTGAAGAATTGGTTCAGACTCAGGGAAAAGCTGTACAGGGTGCTTCAACTGCTGTAGAACAGATGGTTGGAAATATTACCGAAGTAGATAAATCTGTAGACAAGATGGCTCATTCTTTTGGTGTGCTTGATCAGACTGCACAAAACGGAGTTGAGACTCAGAATGAATTACAGAAGCAGATTATTGAAATTGAAAATCAGTCTAAGCTGTTAAGTGAAGCTAACAAGGTTATTGCAAATATTGCGGGGCAGACAAACCTTCTTGCTATGAACGCTGCTATTGAGGCTGCTCATGCGGGTGATGCTGGACAAGGATTTGCGGTAGTTGCTGATGAAATCCGTAAGCTTAGTGAAACTTCTTCTGCTCAGTCAAAGACAATTGGTGCTCAGCTTAAGAGTATTCAGACTGCAATTAATCTGGTTGTACAGGCTACTCAGCATGGTGTTCAGGATTATGCAAACCTTTCAAAAGAGATTCGCGAAACAGATACACTTGTTCAGCAGATTAAGGAAGCCATGACAGAACAGCAGCAGGGTTCTTCTCAGATTCTTGATGCTTTGAGTGATATGAACGAAAGTACTGATCAGGTACAAAATGCTTCTCAGGAAATTACTACTGCCAGCCAGGCTATCATTAACGATGTTGATGTTTTGCAGAACGAAACAAAAGTTATGGGCCAGAGTATGGACGAAATGGGCTTGAGTGCCGACAAGATGCAGGATGCCGGTCTTACACTTGCAGGCGTTTCAAAAGCAGTAGAAGCTTCTATTGAAGAGATTGGCAAGCAGATTGATTTGTTTGAGGCTGAATAGAATACACGCAACCGCAGTATTCCTGACGGTATAAATTATATTCCGCGCTAAGCTCAAGGCTGCGTTTGAATCCGTTTTTCTTTTTGAAGTCGGAAGGGAGCCAGCGCGGTCCCTGAGTTTGTCGAAGGGCTTCCCCAATTTCATTAATCATATCCGCATCTTTAAACGGGCTGATTGAAAGCGTTGTGCAAAAATAATCAAAGTTGTTGGCGCAGGCGTAATCGTAGGTATAACGCAAGCGCAATTCATAACAGCGTCGGCAGCGTTCTCCACGTTCTGGTTCTTTTGCAAGCTCCGGATTTTCGTGGGTTCCAACTGCCTTGTAAAAATCCTCAGGTTCGTAGGGAGCCTGGATAACTTTAACATTCTGGGCTGGCACAAATTTTGTATAAAAAGTCAAAAGCTCATTCAGTCGTCGGTCATATTCTGTAGGCGGATAAATATTTGGGTTATAATACAAAACTGTAATTTCAAAACGGGAACTCAAATATTCTAATACATAGGAAGAACAGGGGCCGCAGCAGGCATGCAGTAAGAGGGTAGGGCGCCTGCCTTCAGCAGAAATCCCCTCAAGTAAATCATCTAACTTTTTCTGATAATTGATTTTTTTGTTCATCAGGTAATCCATTAAAAAGGGCGTCATCAACGCAGGCAATAAAAACTATGCTTCCAATTTCGTCGCCTTTAATTGCAGGAACAACTGTATTATTCTGCGCAATCATTTCATCAACGAGGGGGGCAATCTTTTGACCGTAGGCCCCCTGGTTTTCCACAATCTCAATTTTTGTAAAACGTCCGTCCTGAACACTTACATCAACCTGCACATGCATAAAAGAAGTGTAAACCTTTCCGTGGTAAGTACCGTCCGGAACCTGAGCGGGCTGAACATTATAAAAAGGAAGCTTTGCCGCCTGCTTAAGATTATTACGTGTACGGCGCTGCATATACATAACAAAAGAAAGAATTACACAAATTACAATGAGAACAGTACGGATTGTGTTTGAGCTAAGTTTAGATTTATCAACCATCTGTTTTTATTCAGACAAAGGTGTGTAAACTGTGTCGTTACTAAAAATTGTCTTTGTTTTTGTAACAAGCTTGCTTTCTTTTACAGTTGCTTCAAAGCTGCCCTTTGCATAGTAGTAGCGTGTTGCACTAAAGGCCTTGTTCAAATCTTCTGAAGTTGTCTTAAGGTCTTTTGCGTTTGCCATAAGGTCGTAGCCGTTTATAAGCTTGTCTGCATCCTTGAGCAAATCAAAGGTGATTGTGCCAACAGGATTTCCTTCCTTTGCACCATCTTTTGGTTTGCGGCCAGAATAAAAATTAAGTGTGATTTCAGCCGCCTTGATATTCTTTACGTCAACATCAGGCAAAAGCTTGTTTTTATCAATTTCAAATTTCACAAGTCTTTCAGATCCAGAAGCAATCAAAATAAGTTTTGGAGAAAAATCTTCATCGTTAATTTCCTGAAGCTCACCTTTTTTAGAAGCACAGCCAGTGAACAAACATGCCAATAAAAGAACTGCCGCGCAAATGAATCCGAACTTAGTTTTCATACAAGACCTCTTTAAAAATCAATTACTATAATTTTACCACGCTAAAGGGGATATTTCAACTTATTTGACAGCAATGGCAAAAACTTGAAAATTCGCTTTCTTGAGTGTAAAACAATCCAAAGCCACCTACAAAACCGCATTTTTTGCCACTATTGTAGGCACCTAGACACTTAGGCACCTACTCCAAATACCCATAAACATACCTATACGGATCTTCAATCATCCCACAGGTATCTCCAAACTCCAATAAGAGCCCGCCGCTTTCACTGGTAGTCTGCCAGGCTGGAAGCGGTGCGCCTTTTGTATCATATCCGTTTGGATTTCCGGTTTTTACAAAATTCAACCAGCATGAGCTCATGATTTCTTCAAGTTCGTAGTCGCGTTCATTGTAATTTTTGGTGCGAGGGACGTTGCGGTAGGCGTAAATCAGTTCGCCGGAGTGGTTGGTGCCTATTTCGCCGTTTTCGCGGGTGAAGTAGTATTCGTAGACGGGTTTGCCCTGAGATTCTATCATTTTTGTCCAGCATTCGTGAGGGTAGGTAAAGCATACGACAGAAAAAATATCGCTGTAGAGCTGTTTGGCCTGTTTGTTTGTTGCTGGTTTGTATTTTGTCAAAAACTCCTCAGTGCGCTCCTTAAACGTATCTTCAAGCAGCGAAGCAATATTTCTTTTGGTAACCTTTGTAAAGAACGTAAATCCAAAGCCCTCTCTTGCATTAAATCCGTGCATCAGAGCTTCTTCGTGATTCAACCCTGCGCTGTAAATTTCATATGGAGTTTGTGGCAGCGCATAACCATCAACTGTCATGGAGCTGTTTTTATATTTTGTTTTAAGGAGTTTTGCGGCAGGCACTTTACGAAGCTCCTGGACATCAGCAACACGAAACTCCTTTTTAATATCATTACCCATCTGTAGCGCATCTTCCATTGTGCGGAAAGTATGTGGTGGCACCGGTTGAATAACAGAAGAACTTTCTGCAATTGCGCGACGGAAAAATCCTTTTGTGAGAGGGCTTGCACAAAGTGCGTTTACAGAAGATGAGCCTGCAGACTCACCGGCAATCGTCACATTGTTAACATCGCCTCCAAAGGCTGCAATATTATTGTGAACCCATTCGAGTGCCTTAATCTGGTCGAGTAATCCGTAGTTTCCTGTTGTATGATTTGGAGATTCTGCGGCAAGCTGTTCGTCTGCAAAATATCCGAATACGCCAACTCTATATTCAATGTTTACAACAATAATTCCGTTGCGTGCAAGATTTTCACCATCATATTTCTGGTACCAGCTCTGGCCTGTCATAAGACTTCCGCCATGAACATAAACAAGAACGGGCAGGGGAGCGTCAGTTTCCTCACCAGTCTTATCCACTGGCTTCCACACATTAAGATAAAGACAATCCTCACTCATAGGGCCATGATAAGTTCTGTCGGGCACAGAATGTATGTAGGCATTCATAAGCGCATTAAACACACTGTTACCTTCTGATTGCATTGGCATAGCTGCAAAATGATCTGCATCCAGAACGCCGTCCCACGGAATTACAGGCTGTGGTTCTTTCCAGCGAAGCTCTCCAACAGGAGGGGTTGCAAACGGAATGCCCGCATAAATTTCTACAGTCTTATCCTTATTCAAAATCCCACGAACAAGGCCGCCTGTAACAGAAACAGCCTCTGTATAATTTTGAACCTCAAGCCCCGTAGGATTAGTTTTTTCGATTTTTGCCGAAGCACATGAAACAAGGCACAAACAAATAGCGGCAATAAAAATCGCTGATTTGAGAAAACGGATTTTTTTCATAAGTCTATTTTTTGCTCTTCCAATAATTATAAAGTTCCTCTGTTGCCAGAGCCATTTTTGTTACCGAAAATTCTGTGCCGGTTGGGTAAGTGTAAAGCGTATCATTTATTGTATTCAAATCAACACAGTCGGTTTTCTTACCAAGATAATCGTATTCAATATGAACAGAATATTGCGAAGCTGCAGGAAGCTTTACTTCATACGACTCACTCTGATATTCTCCCGTGAGTGTAAAGCCATCCATGTTGTGTGTAAGCCTTGCCATGCCAATATCAATGTAGCGGTCTGCATTTGGAAGCGCATCTACCTGTGCAGGCCCAGACCACGAATAAGTTCCCGCTTCAACTTCTTTACGAACCTGTTCTCGTTCCCATTCATACCAGTCTGGAATATGTGAAAATTCCGTCTCACCTTGTTTAGCCCGCAATTCTCCAAGCTCCGTCATTTCCCATTCTTTACTGCAGTGATTGCAGCGAAGAGTAATTCCATCCGAACTCATTTTATATTCAGTCTTGCACGCAGGACACTGATACAAAACTTTATGAAGACCTTTTGCGCGCTGAGGGTAAGTAATCTTAAGTCCCTTATCCTTTTGCCACTTAAAATCATCGTAAATAAATTCTTTTTCAATTCCCTGCATAATCTGTTTGTGATCAAGCAGGGCAACCTGTTCAGCAGTAAAAAGACATTTCATAGTAGCTTCGGTTCCCTTCACCTTATGATCAGGCAAGTTCCAGAAAGGCGAGTTTACATGATGTCCATGACAAATAAGAGTTACAACAGGAACCTTCAAAATCTTTACAAGCTTACCAAGAGACTCCGGTAAAACGGCAGTCGTACCACAAAGCGAATATCGCGCCTCAGGATAAATTACAGCAATGTCTCCACGGTCAATTACATATTTAAGCTGGCGAACCAGAGTAATGTCGTTAGTAAATTTTCTTTTGCAGATACAGCCAATCAATCGAAGCAGCCATTCGCGTTTCCAAAAGCCGTCAATCGCTACAACATAATTTGCACGGTGCGGAAAAATCGCTTTAGTTGCAACTTTAAAATCCATAAAAGCATTGTGATTACACAAAAGCAGATACGGCGGTTTTATACCTTCCATATTAATTTTTGTAAGCTTATTCTTGTGCGAAATTACATCAGGAAAAGAAAGCAGCCATGCAAGTGGCAAAAGGTGTTGTCGCATTGGTTTTGCGGCCATATCAAAGCGTGGGATGTTATCGAGCATAAAGGTCTCCTGTTTTTTGTTTTAACACAGATAAAGGGGGAAGTCTCCCCCTCGGCCGCACTACGTTGCGTCCTACCCCCTCAAACGGGGGACACCCCCGTAACGCCCCCGTCTACACCTATTCCAAATAAAGCGTAGTCAGCTCTAACCGGATCTCCAGGAAAAACCTCTTCCATCTTTTTTGTAAGTTCAATAGCAGTCTTTTTTGTGGCAATCGCTTTTGCCGGTATCAACCCCAACTTCTGTGCCTCCTGCATAACATGCACATCAAGCGGAATGAGTAGATTGGCAGCCGGGTACCATTTCCAAAGTCCAAGGTCAACCGGAGAATTCTGCCTAACCATCCAGCGCAAAAACATATGGATTCTTTTGTTAGCGCTGGACTTTCCTTTTGGAACAAGCTTACTTTTTGGAAAGCTCTGCGAAATTATATCTGCAAGGTGAGGGCCTGTTGCTGTGGGCAGGCCTCCCGCC
>JBGVAV010000039.1:0-14658 GCA_045224915.1 Treponema sp. | reverse complement strand
TCCGGCTTTGTCAGATTGCCTTGTAACAATTGGTGGTCCTTCAGTAAACCCTTCAAAACGTATCATGGCTCGCCGTATGATTCGTACCGGTATTCCAATGATTGATATGTTCAACACACTGGTTGTTTCTCAGAAATTGCCTATTTTCTCTATTTCTGGTGAACCTTATAACCAGCTGCTTGCACGCATTGCCATGCAGGCCGAAGTTGATGTAATCGTTCTTGGTGGTATGGGTCTTAAATATGACGACTATCTGTATTTTAAGAAGACACTCGAAGATGGTGGAGCTTTAAGTAAGACTGTAATGTTCATGCATACAGCCGCTGACCCAACTGTAGAATGTCAGAAGATTCCAGACCTTTCTCTTGCTGTTGCAGAACAGTTTGCTCTTAAAGGAAAGGACGTTCTTGTTCTTCTTACAGATATGACAAACTTTGCAGACTCAATGAAGGAAATTGCTATTACACAAGAGCAGGTTCCTTCAAACCGTGGTTATCCTGGAGACTTGTATTCTCAGTTAGCAGCCCGCTATGAAAAAGCCGTAGACTTTGATAGCGCAGGTTCCGTAACAATTCTTGCAGTAACTACAATGCCTGGTGATGATGTTACTCACCCGGTTCCAGATAACACCGGATATATTACCGAAGGTCAGTACTACCTCAAGGGTGGACGTATTGAGCCGTTCGGTTCTCTTTCACGTCTTAAGCAGAATGTAAACGGAAGCACTCGTTCAGACCACCGTGCTCTTATGGATGGTATGATTCGTCTTTATTCAAACTACAAAGATACTCTCGAAAAGAAATCTATGGGTTTCAATATGAGTAAGTGGGATGATAAGCTCCTTGTTTACGGAAAGATGTTCGAAGACGGAATGATGGATCTTTCAAAGAATATTTCTCTGGAAGATGCTCTTGACCTTGGCTGGAAGATTCTTGCCGAATGCTTTGAACCAGAAGAAACTGGTTTGAAGTCATCTCTCATTGAAGAGTATTGGCCAAAGAGTAAGAAGTAGGAGTTCTGAATGGCAAAAATAAAGCTGACAAAAAATGAGCTCAAGGTACAGAAAGATGCGCTTAAAATGTATAATCGCTATCTTCCAACCCTTATGCTCAAAAAACAACAGCTTCAGACAGAAATCCGCACTATAGACGCCAAGGCCAAAGAAGTTCGTGCTGCACGCGTAGCTCTTGAAAAAGAGTTTGACGAATGGATTGCAGTATTTGGTGAACGAGAAGCCTTTAAGCCAGATATGGTAACTGTAAAAAATATCAAGAAAGGTGTTGGAAACATCGCTGGTGTTACAATTCCTGTTTATGAAGGAGCAGATTTTGGAAGAGGGGATTATGACCTTTACGAAACACCGCTCTGGATTGATATGGCTGCAGACCGAATGGAAAAGGCCCTTTCGCTTGACCTCGAAGCCGAAGTTCTTGATGAACAGGTTAGGCTTCTTTCTAAGGAATTACGCACGACCACACAGCGTGTAAACCTTTTTGAAAAGGTAAAGATTCCTGAGACAAAGGCGAATATAAAGAAAATTACTGTTTATCTTGGTGATGAACAGGTTGCTGCGGTTGTTCGAAGTAAAATATCTAAGAAGAAATTGCAGGAAAAAATTGAGAATGAACAGGAGGCTGGCAAATGATTGAACCAATGAAAAAAGTCTCTGTTGTCATACTCAACAAAGAGAAGGAAGATGCATTAAAGGCATTGCGCAAGATTGGACTTGTTCATCTTTCTAAGATTGAAGGTTCAAGCGAAAAGCTTAATGCATTCAAAGAATATACAGGTAACGCAATAGTTTCTGAAAGTATTCTTGGCGAAATTAAACTTGATAAAAAAGCTAAGAAGTACAAACCAACCTTGGAAGATTCTAAAGTTGTCGAACTTTGTAGACAGGTAGTAGCAAAATCAGAGCGCAAAAAGCAGCTTCTTGAAGAAATCTCTGCCGATACAACAGAGCTTGACCGCTTTGAAGACTGGGGAAGCGTTAGCCTTGAAGATCTTGATTTCCTTAAAGAAAAAGGAATTAAGATTGCAATGTATGAAATTGCTGCCGAAAAATACAGCCAGATTGACCAGGAAATTGAAACAATTCTAGTTAATAACGACAAGAAAGCAGTTCGCTTCCTGATTATTGGTGAAGACAGCAGACCTGAAAAGCTTTTACCAGAGGCATTTGAAGTTCCGCTTCCAAGAATGTCTACAAAAGCCCTGGAAAAAGAAATTAAACAGGACGAAGCAGAAATTAAAGACATAGAAAAATTCTATGTTGACAATGCAAAATATGTACCGGCAATTACTGCTTTCCGCAAAAATCTTGAAACTGATATTGAGTTTGAAAATATCAATGCGGGAATGGAGCACGAACTTACTGGTACAGAAAATGATCTTGCATGGATAAGCGGTTATGTTCCAACAGCAGACCTTGAAGAATTTAAGGCTGCCTGTGCAAAAAATCAGTGGGCAGTTGCTTATGCAGATCCTGAAGATGAAGACCTTGAAGTTCCAACAAAGCTTCGCAACAACAAGTTTGTAAGTCTTATTTATCCTCTTACAGACTTCCTTGGTACAGTTCCTGGCTATCATGAATATGATATCAGCGGCTGGTTCCTGCTGTTCTTTACAATCTTCTTTGGAATGATTTTTGGAGACGGCGGATACGGACTTTTAGTAACTGTGCTTGGTCTTATTATGATTTTCAAGGCATTGTTTACAGGAAAGAAGCCTGCACCTTTGTTAGGTCTTGTAACACTTGTAGGCTTTTCAACAGTAATATGGGGTCTTGTAACATGTACATGGTTTGGTCTTAAACCAGAGCAGTTACCACAGTGGCTCACAGCACTTTCGATTAAGCAGATTTCAAATGCTTATTCCGATATGATCTGGACACCATTCTGGAAGCCTGATGCTACAGAAGGCCTTACTACTGCACAGAATCTTCAGATTTTCTGTTTTAGTCTTGCATTGCTTCAGTTGAGTGTTGCTCATATTAAAGCAATGATCCGCAATAGAAAATCATTAAAGATTTTGGGTGACTTTGGTGCCCTTTTACAGCTTGTTGGAATGTATTGGGTAGTTCTTTCGATGGTTGTAAGTTCTACTGTATTTAGTTTTACAGAAAAGATTTACGGCTTCCCGATTGGATTATTTGAGATTTCATTAGTTGGAATTGGTTTTGTATTGAGCTTTATATTCAGTAATTATGAAGGCTCAATTGGAAAATCTGTTCTTGAAAGCTGTAAGAATATTATTTCTGTATTACTCGGCGTAGTAAACGTATTCAGTGATATTGTTTCATACATACGTTTGTGGGCCGTTGGTCTTGCAGGATCTGCAATCAGTAATACTGTAAACGAAATGGCTGGTCCTATGTGGGGTCATGCAATTATGTTTATAGCATTCGTTGCATTGTTAGCGTTCGGACATGGCTTGAACATGATTCTGAACTTGTTGTCTGTAATCGTTCATGGCGTACGTCTTAATACACTTGAATTCTCAAGTCATTTAGGAATGTCATGGTCTGGATTAAAATATAGTCCTTTCAAAGAAAAGGAAAATAAATAGTATATAACGCCAATTTTGGCAAAGGAGTTTTATTATGGATTTTGGTATGCTTGGTGCTGCTGTTGTAATGGGTATTGCTGCTATTGGTTCAGCAATTGGTATTGGAATTGCCGGACAGGGTGCAATTGGTGCTTGGAAACGTTGTTATATCAACAATAAACCAGCTCCATTCATTCTTACAGTATTTGCCGGTGCTCCTCTTACTCAGACAATTTACGGCTTCCTTCTTATGCAGTCAATGAACGGTTCTGACAAACCTGCAGGCTTCCTTCTTGGTCTTGGTATTGCTTCTGGTCTTGCTATGTGTTTCTCTGCTATTGCTCAGGGAAAAGCTGGTGCTGCCGGTTCAGATGCTCTTGGTGAAACTGGAAAAGGTTTTGCACAGTACATCATGGTAGTCGGACTTTGTGAAACTGTTGCTTTGTTCGCAATGGTATTCAGCATGATCGTTTGCTAAAACTAATAAATGACAAAGAAAGTCTATCTGGGTGGGAAAGGACTTACTAAACGTATATCAATCGGTGGAGATTCACAGGTGTCTGTACAGACAATGTGGAAGGAACCGATTGATGACCTTATTTCTAACCCAGAAAAATTAGAAAGAATTCTCAATGAAATGTCGCAGTTAAGTTTACTTGGCTGCGATATTGTACGTTTTGCAGTTCCAGATATGGAGAGTGCAAAAGGTCTTAATCTGCTTTCTGAACGCACAATAATGCCGCTTGTAGCAGACATCCATTTTGACCACACTCTGGCGCTGGAATGTCTTAAAAGCAATGTTGCCGCAATCAGAATTAACCCTGGAAACATTGGTTCAGAAGAAAATACCCGCACGGTTATAGAAGCCTGCCGAGACAAGGAAGTTCCAATCCGAATTGGAATAAACAGCGGAAGTCTTCCAAAAGATCTTCAGGAACAAATTGCTGCAGGTACAATCACTCGTGCCCAGGGCTTATGCGAAACAGCAGCCCGCGAAGCAGAAATCTTTGAAAAATATAACTTTGACCAATATGTTGTAAGCATGAAGTCAAGTGATGTTCAGGAAACTATACAGTGTAATACTTTTTATAGTCAGAAATACAATAATCCGCTGCACCTAGGTGTTACAGAAGCGGGACCTCTTATTGGAGGCATTGTAAAATCAAGTATTGCATTCAGTACACTGTTGGCTCAAGGAATTGGAGATACAATTCGTGTAAGCCTTTCTTCATCGCCAGAAAACGAAGTTATTGCAGGAATAAACATACTTAAAGAATGCGGAAAACGTTCCCGCGGTGTAAATCTTGTTTCATGTCCTAGATGTGGTCGTATTGGCTTTGATGTACACGGCTTTGTAGACCGCTGGCAGAATAGACTTCTTGCGATGGATAAAAATATAACTGTTGCAGTTATGGGTTGTGTTGTAAACGGGCCTGGAGAAGGTCGCCATGCAGACCTTGGAATAGCAGGAACCGCAGACAAAGCAATTATTTTTAAAAAAGGTAAAATAGTACGAACAATTGATGCAAAAGATGCCGATAAAGTATTTGAAGAAGAATTAAATTCTTTATAAGGATAGTTATGAAACGTACTTTAATTTCCACAGTTTTATTATTACTCGGAGCAGGCCTTTTTGCACAAAACAACCTTAATTCAAAAAGCATTATTTCTTATAGAAATGCAAAGGTTGCTTATGAAAATAAAGAATATGGAAAAGCAATCAAATATGCAGAAGATGCAATTGTATACAAAAAAGAGCAGTTAAAAGCCGATTACGAAACAATTTCTCAAAGTATTGCCGCGCGCGAAGTAAAAAAAGCAGGTGATAATATTACAAATATCATTCCTGTTTTGACCGAACGCGATGAGTATGACGTTATCAATCTTATAAATGCATATAATTCAAAAGGAATCTTTGACAATTCAATTTCAAAGGTTTTGGAATATATTAAAAACAATGAAGAATATCCGGAAGCATTAAAGCTTATTGGCGATATTTACAAAATCGAAGGTGAGTATGCCTTTGCCGAACAGTATTATTTAAAAGCTCTTGAAAATGCTGCTGTTCTTGATATTCCAGATGAACGCTACGAAATTATTTATTTACTTGCAGATCTTAGTCGTTTATGCGGTGAATATGACAAAATGGAAATCAGGCTTTTGAATATCATTGGAAAAGAACAGAATGAAAGAAATCAGCTGCTTGCTAAATCTATGAAAAAAACAGTTTCTAAAAACAACAGCGATGCAATTGAAAAATTCTTTACAATGTATAGAGCTCAGGATTATTTCTGCTTAAAAGCCTTCTACGAGCTTGCACAGTACTATCTTTCAATAAACGAATACGATAAAGCCTTTACATACAGTTCTATTGCCGTTATTACAGGCTTTACAAAGGTTTATAACGTAATTTCTAAACGCGACATAGACTTTGAATATACAAATATTACAGATTTCTTAGACATCATCCCATATCATAACGATATAGTTAGCTGGGGAAGTGATAATGATGTTTGGAGAAGCTTTAATTTATTCTGTGATATTTGCAGTAGAATTGGATATGATAAGTTTTCATACCAGTTTCTTTCAATTCTGGCATTTCATTCGCCACAAAAATACTGGCAGCAGGATGCAGTTCTTAAGCTTGATAAGCTTGACGGAATTAAGAATCCTGATTAATTAATAATGAAGTCCAAATCCAATAGAAAACTCTTTTTTAGAAACGTTCTGACGCCAGTCTGTATTAATCTGATTTGCAAAGAACTTGCGGCCTACGTCTATACCAACGCTTCCTCTAACAGTAATTCCAGACCATTTTAAAGGATATACAATTACTTCTAAACCAGCGCCATAAAATCCATCTTTCAAATTAAAGTATGTCTGATTGATTTTGTTATAACACCAAGCCATATCAAAGAATGGAGAAAGCTGGAAGTCAAAATTAAAGTAGCGCAGGAACGATTTTGTAAAGTTTGTAGTAAATATATGAACAGGAAGATCAAAATTAAGAATTAAAGCATTTGTAGGGTGCAAAGAAGAATAATCTGTGCCCTTATAATACTGAGTATCGCGGATACCTCTTAAATATTGACCAATGCTGTTTCCGTCATTAAAAATGTAAACGTCTTTTTTTGGATCAAACAAAAATGTGAATATTGTAGATTTTGCAACAATTCCAAAATTTCGTAAAAAATATGAATCATCGATTAAATCAAATTTCTTGTAGCCAGTTGCAATAAACTCAAGCTCAGGGTACAAGCGTTGTCGCTGGAAATTGTATTTATAAAAGTTATCAAGTGACAAAGTAAAGCCTGTTCTGAAGTTTTGATTCCAGTCTACACGTCCAAAGTTGATTTTATGACCAATTGTCCATACAGGGCTTGAAAGGGCAGAATTATCTTTATCAATTCCGTCGCGGTCCCAGTTTACGCTTAAAATTGTATAAGGAGTGTAAGAAAGCTTGCCAAAATAATTTAATTCTTTAATTGTAAACGGTGTATAGAACTTAAAATCATTTACAAAATAAAGATTATCTGAAAAATCAAGATACTCAAAATTGTTTACAAAGCGCTGGTTTGTTTCAAATACAAGCGAAGTTTTTTCAAATGGAAGTGTAAATCTAAGACCTGTTCTGATATTCCATTCAGGCATTTCGTCGCCAATTGTATATGAAAGACTTAAATCATTAAGCCAGATTGCATCAAAAATACCTGCTCTAAAAGGATAATCTACATTGCAGTTAAAACCAAACTCAGTGCTCTTTCCGTCTGATTCATCTGTTGGAATAAGAAAATAGATGTCAGAAGAAAGGGTGTTTAGAGAACCCAGGAAGTTTGAATCCTTTATTTTGAGCTTAAAGGTTAAACCTTTGTTTGAATCGTATTTTGGCCCCGGAATGGCAAATAGGTGGAAGGAGTCCTGAACAGAAATTGTTAGCTTTACAGGTGTAATCTGGTCCTGTTCTGGTAAAGCCTCATAGCTTAATTCAATTGTTTCAAAGGCTCTGAGGTTTCCAAACTTTTTTTCAAGATCTGTAATGTAGGCTGTAAATGCAGCTTCATCTGCAAATACTGTTTTTTTATCAATAGGAACTTGGTTTTCAAGTGCGTATTCCTGTGTACAGCCAAATATCCAGTGTCCACAGCCTTTAATTGAGTATTCAACATCATCAATTTTATATTGCTGAGAAAAAACAGGCAAAAATGTAAAAAGTAAAAGTGAAAATAGGATAATTGATCGTTTCATTAGTAAGCACCACGCCCTTTAAGAACGACATAAACTGTTTTAATTAAAATCCACAAATCAAGCCATACAGACCAGTTTTGGATATAGTAAGAATCAAGAGAAATGCGTTCCTCGTATTCAGTATCGGAACGACCGGAGGTCTGCCACATTCCAGAAAGACCTGGCAAAACTGAAAGAACATAATCTTTATAAGGTCCATATTTTTCAAGCTCTGGCTCTGTAACAGGGCGAGGACCTACAAAACTCATCTGACCAATAAGAATGTTTATGAGCTGTGGAAGTTCATCAAGACTTGTTTTACGAAGGAATTTTCCAAACTTAGTTACACGTGGATCGTTTGTAAACTTTCGATCCTTTTCCCATTCTGCTCTCATTTCCGGATTATTTGCAAGGATTTCTTCGAGCTTTTTATCCGCATCAATGCACATAGAACGGAATTTCCAGCATTTAAATTCTTTTCCGTTTTTGCCAACTCGTTTGTGTCCATAAAAAACAGGACCGCGGGAAGTAAGCTTTGTAAGAATAATTAAAAGAAGGAAAACTGGAATAAGAATTGGAGAGAAGAATAAAATTAATAATATATCCAAAAGTCGCTTTATAAAAAGGTTTGTCTTAAAAGTAAGGTTATGTGTAGAAGCAAAGCCGATTATTCCTGCAATATCCTTAAGCTGCTGTGAACAGGTAAAGGATGACTGACTCTTAGAAACTGCAATTGTATAGCGGTAAGAAGTCATTATGGATGAAATTTCCCCATGGTAATCGCAGATAATAGCCTGTTTTATATTGTAGTTGTGAATAATTTCGATAATATCATCATTTGGCGGAAAAACAGGTATGCCATCTTTCATACCTGCATCATTTAAAGATGCATCAATAATTACGGCTGGTTTATATCCCAAATATTTGTTGCGGTTGAGCTTATTTATAACTTCATCGGCACTGTTACCGGTACAATAAATTACAGCAGGAACTCCCCACCATGAAAACTTAGAGAATTTTCTTTTAGCAAACTCACGGAAAGTAGGCAAAAGGAACATTGACATAACAAATGCAAGGGTAAATGCAATAATAATATAAACGTTGCCCGAATTTTTCTTCATAAAAGCCGCTGGATCTGACTCTGTGAGACTTGAAACAAGTACAAAAGATACAATAACACTAAAACCAAAGAAGGTTGAAATTGTGTATTTTTTTACCTGTTCTGCTGCAGGAATCATAATTCCAGGGTAAAGGCCCATAAATGCAAAAAGTAAAAGAACAAATGGCAAAAATACAGTGTAATTTATAAATGAGCGGAAGTTAATATCATCAATTGCAAAAAGATTTACAATAAAAAATCCAAGACCAATGCATAAAATGAGCACAATAATATCTACAATAAAAAGAGAGAGGCCAGAAAAAAACGAACTCGTTCTAGGGTGGTGCTGTTTTAGATAAGTCTGGAATTCAGAATTATTCATACAATAATTATAATAGTAATTTGTTAATGTGTCTATTCAAAAATATCCCAAACCCATTATTCGATTGATATTAACTATTTTTATCCATTATGTTATATTTTATATATGAATACAAAAAAGAAAATTGTGTCAATTTGCATAACCCTCCTGCTTTGCTCAGCGCTTTTTTCTAACGTAATAAATGACGCTCAAATAATTCCTCCAGAATCATCACTTTATTCAGATTTTTTGAAGCTTCAGGCAAACGCAAAGGTATTTAGCTTTACAAACAACACACCTTTAAGCGTAAATGAGCTAAAATTTTATTTAAAACAATATAATTATGATTCTTTAGACGAGTACGGTAAGTTTTTATACGACAAAGTTTATGATCAATTGTATACAAAAGAAGACTTGTTCCCAAATGTTCAAGATTTCCATTTTACAATACATCCTCAGGTGAATCTTGAGTTTTATTATAAGACAAATAAAGATATTCCCTGGTCTTTTGATTATTATTTTAAAGATAATATAATTTCAGCACCGTTAAATATTGGTTATGGTGACATAATTGCAATGGGCGGAAACTTCTTTTTAGGTAAAAATTATATTGCGGCAAGCAGAAATGATAACTTTTGTAATTTTCCGTTGAATATCACAGATAACTTTGACCCGCTTGATGTAGAGTTTTATTTTCCAACTTTTGCCTATGCATGCTTTGGAAAAGCTTACGATAACTGGGGTTTCAACCTTCATGCCGGAAAACAGGGAAAATCAATTGGGCAAACATTAACAGGAAGTATAATTTATAATAAAACCTTTGAAACAGATGCATATTTTGAATTAGATTTCTTTACTCCTATTGTAAAATTTACAATGGATGTTGTTCATGTAAGTTCAAACCGCATGGATAATATTCAGCAGGGATCAAATACTGAGCGCTACCTATATTTACATCAATTTGATATCCGTCTTTTTAAGAAAGTAAAGTTCAGCATTATGGAAGGTTCTCTTGTTGTAAATCCATTCTCTTTAAGATTTTTGAATCCGCTTCCGTTTATGCATCAATTTGGCGGCTGGCTTAATTATTCAACAGAAGAAAATAAAAAGTATTATAGAGAAACAAATTTCTGTGCAGATTTTGCATATATGCTTGAATATACACCTGTAACAGATCTTCGCCTTTATGCAATTTATAATCAGATAGAAATGCAGCTTCCTTACGAACGCGGAAATTCCTGGGGAAGATATTATCCTAATTCTATAGGCTTGCAGGCAGGTGCAGATTACAGTCTGTTTTTGCAAAACAATGATTCTTTGAATTTTGCAGCTGAGTTTGTATACAATTCGCCATACATGTATATTAAACAAACTCCTTCTGCTTCTTTGTATAAATTCAGAATAGACATGCAGACAAAAGAAAAGGTTTATTCGTGGATTGGTTCCCCATACGGACCAGACTGTATTGGCGGCATTTTTGATATTGAATATAAACATCCAAAATTTTCAGTCGGCTTAGGTTATACACTTTTAGTTCATGGCCAGAATGATTATTCGATATTTGAAAGTATGACAGAAGATGGAAAATACTATGATTATTACCCTTCTGTAGAATATAAATTGCGCAAAGAAGGATATACAACCGATGAAGATGAAGATGCTCTTTACCAGAAAGCTATGAGCATGAAAATTTCAGGCATCCAGCAGATTACAAACAGCCTGTCTCTTAAAGGCAGTTATATATTTAATGAACAATTTGAACTTAATGGACAGGTTATATTTGATTATATTATAAATTCTAATCATCAAAAAAATAACAATGATTTTGGTGTGGAATTTGATATAGCATTTACATATAAAATTCTATAAATAATTTGGAGATTTTGATGAAACGCACTTTTGTAAAAAAACTTTGCATTTTTATTTCATGTTTAGGCTTGGCTTTCTCATTATACGCTCAGTCAAATAATACTGTAGACATTGCAGATGATATATACAGCTTTTTGCGCATAGCAGAAACTCGCGGGCTATGCGATTCGCTTTCTCCAGTTCGTCCATATACAGAAAAGTATATTGTAAGCAAACTGGACCAGATTCTTGAAAACCTTGATGATGAAAATCAAAAGGCAATTGTTGAAGAGTACAAAAACAAATATAAAAGGGAAGATGGATTATCTTTAAAAGAACTTGCTTATAAAATGACAGAACAAAAAGGTGATGTTCCTGTAAGTCTTGCTGTTGATCTTTATAACGATACCTTTATGTCTGGAGGAATGTATTCCAATTCTTCAAATAACAGCTTTGGTTACGAAATTGAAAATTATTTAAATGTTTTTGGTGATTTAGGAAATAATATTTCCTACCGTTCTCTTACATATTTAGAAGTAACAAAAATGAACATAAAGAAGTTAGGAGAATATAACATCGGCTGGTGGTGGTACGATGATTACGGTGATAAGGATTCTTTTGTTCGTGAAGATCATTTTAATGAACGTACTATAAACACTTATAGAAATTATGCAGTTCTTCCATACAGCTATAAAAAGCATTGGGATGGTTCTGTTTATTATCTGCACGGGGGAATGAATTCTGCCGGCCTGACAGGATGGCCTTTTGAAATTTCCTGTGGCTTTGGAATGCAGGGTGAAATTCATGGAACATTCTTTAATGATTTATTTAGTGTTGGCATAGGACGATATAACCGTGAATGGGGTGCAATGGATACAGGCTCAAGTCTTGTTTTGAATCAGAATGCACATCCGTTCTTTGGTGTAGATACAACAGTAAATCTTTTTAAGTGGTTGAACTTTTCTGCTCTTACAGGATTTTTGGAATTCCCAAATCAAAATTACATAAACGAAAATGCCTGGTATCCTCGCGATGATGCTGGAAACAAAATTGAAGACATTAAAGATTCATTCTTCTTCCATAATCTGTTTTCTATGGCAGAATTTAATTTTGATTTTACTCATGTTCATTTTGATTTTGGTAGTACCGTAGTTTATCCAAATCGTTTTGAATTAGGTTATGCATTCCCACTTGTAGACAGAGTTGTTTATCAGAATAATGTAGGCGATTACGATAACCTTGCACTGTTTGCAAACCTTAAGGGAACATACCCAGGTATTGGTTCTATATGGGGCTCTGTTTATATTGACGAAATTAATGCTCTTAAAACCGATGCTTTACATAACACTCGCTGTATGTTTGCTTATCAGGCTGGTTCAAAAGTTAATATTCCATGGCTTCCATTTACTGTTCTTTCTTTGCGCTACAGCAAGGTTGAACCATATTGTTATACACACGAAGCTTTGGATCCGGAAAAAAATCAGCCATATTACTCACATTATATTTGCGAAAACTATACAAACAATGGGGAATCTTTAGGATATTACTTGCAGCCAAACTCAGACGAGATCTTTGTTAAAATAGAATCTCAGCCTTTGCCAGCAGCTTCATTCAGTTTGCAATATCAATTGATTCGTCATGGAGTAGACTGGGGTAGTGAATCAAATATTTACAGTGGTTCTTCAATTTATTCCGAGCTTCCTGCCGGAAAATATGGCCCTGGAAGAAATAATCTTCATAAATACTTCTTAAAAGACGGGGTTTATGAATGGATGAATATTCTGGCACTCCAAGCTTCTTATGATTGCAAGCATTTTGGAATTCCGCTTCAGTTCTATGGAACAGTAGGTTATGTACATAACTGGTTTACTTCTATTGGAAGTTCTACACCTTCTAAAAATGCAAAATATTCAAAATACTCAAGTGATGAATATAAAGAAGACAGAGGCGTAGTTCTTTCTTTGGGAATTAAGGCTTGTTTATATTAATTTTGTTCTGTAAAAGTCTTTTCTTTTACAGAATAATTTTTGCCGTCTGATGTTACTAAAATATATCCGGCAGAATTTCTAAACAAGAATTTTGATTTAATTTTTTTATAGATTCTGTAAATGCCAAAATTCGAAATAGGATATTTTACATACTGATTATCCTGCATGATTGCAATTTCTGGAGAAACTGCTTTTGCAAAAGCAAGATTATTAGATGTATAAAATTCTCCGTGATGTGGAACTTTTAATACAGTTGATTTTAGTTTAGAACCATAAGTTTTAGTAAGGACTTCATCTCCCTGCTTGTATAAGTCCCCGGTAAATAAAACAGAAAAATTATTATAGGTTAATTTAAAAACAAGAGAGGTGTTGTTCTTTAATCGTTCTGTTCTTCCCGGGTTATTAAATGCATCATATATATCCTGGTCAGTAAGCTTTGGCCAAAGTACATCGATTTTACATTCAGGAGATTCACAAATTGTTAAAGAATCGCCTTGCTCTAATCTTATTGGTTCAATTTTATTATCCTCAAGGATTTCTGTTACAAAGGCATCTCCAAATGAATCAAAATGTACACCGTTCCAGTAATAGTTTTTTATTGTAAAGTGATTTAATAAGATAGGTACGTTTCCTACATGATCCATGTGGTTATGTGTTGCAATAAAGTAATCAATCGTGGTTATGCCCAGCGATTCCATAAAAGCAAGAAGCTGTTCCTGACCTTCGGAATCAAAGCAATCTACCATCATTACTTTTCCATCTGGCAGAAATAGTATTATTCCGTCTCCCCATACCATTCTTTTTTGCTTTTTAGATTTATCATAGGTCATGAATGAAGGAAAATAGATTTTTATCTGCGGGTTTTCAATATTTAATGAAACACTTTTGGTTGCAATGTTTTGATATAAGTCGAGGCTTTGTTTTTCTATAGGTTTTGAAAGACATGAAGAAAACAACATAGTAAAAATTAAAATAAATAATAAAATTATATTTTTATTCATTTTCCCTCTGTGTAAAGTTTAATAACCTGTGCAACTTGTTTACAACAATCTTTTGGTTTGCAGTTTAGTTTTTGATTTAATTGCTGTATTGAAGGCAAGAATTGTTCGGCACTGTTTTTTGCTTTTAATAATGCATCAATAAATTCTGCTTGAGTTGAAGGCTTTAATCCAGGGGTGTTTTCCATATAATCCATTACAAAGCCTGATGTTTTTAATTCTTCATCAAGATCATAAGGAAGGAAAATCAATGGGCGTTCAAGAGGCATGTAATCAAGATAGATTGAAGAGTAATCTGTGATTAAAGTATCAAAAATGTTGATGTAATCCATGACCTCTGTATATTTTTTTGCAGAAAAAAGAGAAACGTTTTTCATTTGAAGAATGTCTTTTGGAATTGTTTCTTCATAAGCCGGGTGAAAGCGCACATAGATATGAATATTATTTTCTATAAGGAATTTTTCAAGAGTAGCAAAATCAAAATCGGCAAAAGGAAAAAGCTTTACATCGGAATGCTTTCGCCAGGTTGGAGCATAAAGAACATTAAATTGAGATTTATCAATTTCTGGTAAAGCTATAGGCTCATTAAAAAGT
>JBGVAV010000038.1:0-13393 GCA_045224915.1 Treponema sp. | reverse complement strand
CTTTGATCGCAGAAGTAGACCGCATCGCTTCTTGTGCACAGTTCAACGGTATGAACATGCTCACAGGACGCTTTGCTAGACCTACAGGCGAAAATGTTGTAACAGGTTCTATGTGGTTCCACATTGGTTCTAACATGGATCAGAGAACACAGGTTTTCATCGGAACAATGTCAGCTATGGCTCTTGGAGTTCGCGAAATTGGTTCTGAACAGAAACTGTCTATCGCTACACCTGAAGATGCCAACCGTGCAATCGGAACAATCGATGAAGCACTCAAAAAGATCAACAAACAGCGTGCAGACCTTGGTGCTTACCAGAACCGTCTTGACCTTACAGTTAAGGGCTTGAACGTTGCAGCTGAGAACCTCCAGGCTTCAGAATCACGTATTCGTGATGCTGATATGGCTTCTCAGATGGTTGAGTTCACAAAGAATTCTGTACTTCAGCAGGCTGGAACTGCTATGTTGGCTCAGGCTAACTCACAGTCTCAGAATGTTCTTAGTCTTTTGAGATAGTTTCTATCTTAGATTAATAAAATAGGAAGGTGGGAGCGGTAAGGAATTATCGGCTCCCCTTCTCTATTTTCCGATTGGCGGTGTTTTCTTAATTATTTTTCTTAACAAAACACCAAAAATAGTGTATAATTACGTAAATTTCAGTACGTATAGTTCTTTGAAATAGTGCCTGAATGTTTGCATGGTGACAGCAGAAACAGGCGTTTTACTTAATGCAGACCGTCTGTTCCTGCTGTATGGGTCTGAAACTAACCTGGGGGCGCAGAACCAGATTAGCCTTCACCTGCAGGATAAAAACACGAAGTTTTTATTTAAGTAAACATGGAGGGCACAATTATGATTATTAATCACAATATGAGCTCGCTCTATACTGATCGTGTATTGAACATTTCTAATGATTCAATCATGAAGAATATGGAGAAGCTCTCATCTGGTGAACGCATCAATCGCGCCGGAGACGATGCATCAGGACTTGCTGTATCAGAAAAGATGCGCAGCCAAATCCGCGGACTTAACCAGGCTAGTAAGAACATCACTAATGCTGTTTCTTTCATTCAGACAACAGAAGGTTATCTTGGTGAAACAACAGACATTCTTCAGCGTGTTCGTGAGCTTGCTGTTCAGTCAGCAAACGGTATCTACAGCGACGAAGATCGCATGCAGATTCAGGTTGAAGTATCACAGCTCGTTGCTGAAGTTGACCGCATTGCTAGCGTAGCTCAGTTCAACGGTATGAATATGCTTACTGGACGCTTTGCAGAAGCTGGAACAAGCGTAATGCAGTTCCAGGTTGGTGCAAACATGGACCAGAACACCAGAGTATTCATCGGTACAATGACAGCCCAGGCTCTTAACCTCAAGGGCGCTCAGGGTGGCGATGAACAGATTACAATTGCTAGTCCTGATCAGGCTAACCAGGTATTAGGCGTTGTTGATGAAGCCTTGAAGGTTGTAAACAAACAGCGCGCAGACCTTGGTGCTTATCAGAACAGATTCGAAATGGCTGCTAAGGGCGTTAACGTTGCTGCTGAAAACACCCAGGCTTCTGAATCTCGTATCCGTGATACAGATATGGCTTCAGAGATGGTTGAATTCACAAAGAACAGCATTCTCACACAGGCTGGAACAGCAATGCTCGCACAGGCAAACTCACAGTCACAGACTGTACTTGCACTTTTGCAGTAGTTTCAAACGTCAAAGAAATAACTGGATGTCATTTTTTTGACGTGGTATATAATTAGAAGGGGTGCGCCCCCCTTCTGATTATTTTTCAAGGATGAAACAAATTCAATAAAGTTGGGTTTGTGCAATACAAGGAGGAGAGCCATGAATACTATAACTTCAAATGCTATGGTTCATACGGCAATGGATGGCCAGTCTCTCTACTCGTCTGCTGTCACAATGTCTAAAAGCAATGTGGTAAAACAGGCTGTGGAACCTATCACTCCTAACGGAGCACAGGTTGCACAAAACATCGAGCAGAATCTTGCCCAAATAAAGGAAGATTCACAGCAGCTCCAAAAGATGTACGAAATGGTGGACGGAAGGAAGCTTCAGTTCAACGTAAACAAAGAACTTGGCTCTGTTGTTGTACGCGTAGTTGATTCTAATACCAATCAGGTATTAAAGGAGATTCCGTCGGAAGACATTCAGAAGTTAAAGCTCAGACTTCGTAAAGCTATGGGCAATTTATTTGACGCAAAGATTTAGAAGTTTGAAGAACTAAAAGTTTTCTGACAGTTAGATTATGGCCGGATTATCAATACCAGGCGTCACAGATACATATAATACAAATGATACTGTGGAAAAACTTATGCAAATCGAGCGGATTCCGTTAACAAGGGAACAGAATCAACTCGATGAGTATAAGTCACAGCAAACTGCCTGGCGCGAAGTAAACACACAGTTAATATCTCTTCGCGACAGTACTAAAACACTTTATTCTTACGAAAATCCCTTTAACAACAAAATAACTACCTCAACAGATGAAGCTGCAATTACTGCAACCGCAAATCGTAGTGCAGACATTCAGTCATTTAAAGTTGATGTAATTCAACCCGCTACCGCAGACAGATTTTTATCAGAAGAATTGCCTTCTGATTATAAAGTTCCAGCCGGAGTTTATACATATAAAGTTGGAGAAAAACAGCTTACCGTAAACTGGAAAGGCGGAAGCTTAAAAGATCTTTCAAACGCAATCAACAAGCGCAGTAACGGTATTGTAAAGTCAATCCTTGTTGGTGCAAGCGCAGGAAAAAAGACTTTATTAATCGAGTCTCTTTCAACAGGAAAAGAAAATAAACTTGTTTTTGAAGACGCTGCAAAAGATCTTGCTTTAGAAACAGGAATGATTTCTACAGTAAAATCGAGCACTTCTACTTTTGGAAACACAAGTGCAGACCTCAGACAATTATCGTATAAAGAAGCAGGCAAAGCAGAACGCATGCCTGATATTTCTTTAACAAGAGCCCAGATTCTTGATGGAAAAGTTAATGTTGCTCCACGCGGCGGTTATGAAGTTTCAATTCCTCAGGCAGCAGCAAGCAATCCAAATACTCATATTTCATTTACAGTAAAAGCAACCGCCATTCAAGATATCACAGAAGAAATTAATAATTCAATTCAGGAGCCTGTAATTCCTGGAGGAGGCATTGCAGAGTTTGGCGGCATCACAATTGAAAACGCAGGCTCCGAAACTCTTCTTCCAAAGTCAACAACAAAACCGGTTCCTGTAGATACAGTAACTTCTAAAAATATTTTTTATGCTGTATTTAATGACGGCACAGAAAGAACAATTTCAACTCCAGATATCTTAAATGAAAAAGAACAGTCGCTTGATCTTGATCTTTCTGATTACAAAGGAATTAAATCAATTTCTATTCGAAACGCAAACACCGGCTACAAGCTTGAGATTTCTGAATTCACTGCATACGATTCTGCTTCTAATTTAGGCTATGCCCCAAACCATGCAATTGCCGAAGCTGGCGATGCAATAATCAAATATGAAGGCATTACAATTACCCGCCCTTCTAACGAAATTGATGATGTAGTTCCAGAAATCACTTTGAACGTTCACGACAAAACAGAAAAGACGGCAACAATTGCAGTAAAGGTAGATAAAGAAGCTTCTAAAAATGCGCTCATAGAATTTGTTGGAAAATACAATCAGGCTGTTGCAAAAATAAATGTTCTTTCTCAGAACAAACCAGAAATTATAAACGAGCTTGATTATCTTACAGATGACGAAAAAGAAAAATTGACAAAACAGCTTGGAATCTTCAGCACAGATTTTTCTCTTACAAACATCAAAAGCAACATGCAGACAATTCTTTCTTCAAATTACAAGTTCGAAGAAAACACAACTGTCACTGCCCTAGCCCAGCTTGGAATTGCAACAAATGCATCAGGCTTCTCTGGTTCATATTCTCAAAGCAAGCTTCGCGGATATCTTGAAATTGATGAAAAGAAGCTTGATGATGCTCTTGAAAATCATCTTGACGATATTAAAAATCTTTTTGGCTACGACACAGACGGAGACCTTATTGTAGACGAAGGCATTGCCTATAAATTAGACAAACAGATTACAGCCTACACACAAACAGGTGGAATCATTGCCTTAAAAACTTCTACACTCGATTCAAAAATCAAAAGCTCACAATCACGCATTACAAAGCTTGAAGATCAGATGGAAAAGAAAGAAGCAGAATTACGTCAGAAATACAGCTCTATGGAAGGTTCTTTGAGCAGCCTTGAAAATCAGCAGACTACAATTAATAACTTTACAAGACAACAGAATAAACAAAATCAATAGGGAGAAAATAAATGATTAGTTTTTATATAAATGGAGAACCTGTAGAAGTTCAGCTCGAAGGCGAAGAAACAATAGGTGATGTTTTAAAATCGTTTGAAATGACTTGCGAAGAAAACGCCGCTGCAGTAATTGGAATTACTGTTGACGGAACTACAATCACCGCAGACACCTTTGATACCGAAGCAGGCAAACCACTTGGCACAGATACAAAATTTGAATTTTCGGTTGTAACAAAAGATTCAATCAAACAATCATTTGCTGCCCTATCCCAGCTTTTTGCAGAATTATCTGAACAGATGGAAAATGTTCCGGTTGCCCTTCAGAGCGGAAAAAATAAAGAAGTAAGCGAATCTATTAAAAAGGTTGCCGACAGCATAGATAACTTTTGCCATATTGCAGCACTTGCAACTTTGTTTCCTAAGGATTTTAGCAATACAAAAATTGAAGGCAAAGACTTCAGCGACTTCTTCCAGGAGTTTTCACCAGTGCTTGTTGATTTTGAACAGGCCCTTACAAATAACGATACAGTTCTTATTGGTGATTTATCTGAATATGAAATCTGTCCTCGTCTTAAGGCAATTTCTACAGCATTAACACAAGTGTAAGCGGGAGGCGCATTATGGGTTCGTTCTTTCAAATAGGTTCAGGTTCTCCAATAGATGCACGAGCCGGATTTCCAATTGGCATTTATATTTTTGGAGTAATTCTTGTTGCAGCTCTTGTAGGAGGAATCTGGTTTTTAACAAAGCACATTCTTGATTATAAAAAATCAGATGCCTATATTCAAAAACAGCTTGAACGAATCACAACACAAAAGGATGTTAAAAAATTTACAGAAACCCACAGGCTTACACAAGACATGTCAATTCTTTTGTGGGATATTTGTAAAACAATGAAACTTCCTAACATCAATTATCTTATTAAACAACCGGAAGCAATAGCTGCAAATTTTAAGGAATATTATTACAAAATCAAAGAACAGAATATAAGCCCTGAAGATTTAAATCTTTTCTTTGAGCTTAACTTTACACTTGAAAAAATTTCGGCAACAACAAAAAGCCTTCTTTCTACAAAGCAGTTCCCGCTTGAGAGCATTGTATTTTATCTTACACACGAAAGTGAACAGTTTCCGTTTTATGTAAAAGCAAATGATTCTCATTTTCTTGCACTTGAAATTCCAAAGTTCATGTTTGATAATCCAAAGCTCAAGCCACCATTATTGGAACGACTCCGCTTTATTACAAAAGCCCAGAATGGAATGACATATCATTTTACATCACGAGCAATGCGCTACCAGACAAACCCTGATGGAAAAATTCATCTTATAGTTAAACACTCTGAGGATCTTGTAAATCAGGCACACCGAAACTCAAAGCGTGAATTCCTTGATACAGAATGTCTTTTTTCTCCGGCACATCTTGTTCATACACTTGAAAACGAAAAAAAGAAAAATCACAACAAAGAAGAAGATTTTATTGTACGAGACAAGGAATACGAAGGACGCATAACTAACATTTCTTCGGGCGGTTGCTGTATTAAAACAACACTTCCTATTAAAGAAAAACAGTATCTTTCTTTGCGGGTTCCGTCACTAGAGCTTCATGAACACATTATTGGAATTATCCGCAAAACAAGAAAGCTTGTTGACAATACATACAATCTGCATATTCAGTTCTTAAAGATTTCTCTTGAGTCAAAGAACAGAATTAACACAATTGCATTTAAGTACGAAATTTAATTGTCAAATTTTAATTTTTTTTATATAATTTATAGAATATGAGAGTCGTAGAGTTGGCGAATCTGCAGCGTGAAGACGTTCAGATTTTTTATATCAGAAAATATGCCGCAACAGCTGTACTGGATTTAACTGCTAGAACTGCAAACGTTGATATTGAATTTTCAATTGAGATGAACAGCTTTGGCAATAAAGATTTTTCGCTCTCAATTAAAAGCCAGATTGATTATCCGCTTATTCCAATTCGTAAAACAATTTTGGAATATATTACAAACCTTGAACAAGAAGGCAAATTACCTTGCTGACATTCACAACTTCTTCTGCAGAAGAAACAATTACCCTTGGTGAAAAAATCGGAAGACTCTTAAAGAAAGGCGATATTATTGCCATGCAGGGAACACTTGCTGCGGGTAAAACAACTATAACAAAAGGAATTGCAAAGGCTCTTGGAATTACAGACACTATTACAAGTCCAACCTTTTGTCTGATCAGCGAATATCAGGGTACAATGCCACTTTACCACATGGACGTTTATCGTCTTGACGGCACAGAAGATTTTATAAATCTTGGAACCGATGATATGCTTTACGGAGATGGAGTTAGTATTATTGAATGGAGCGAAAAAATTATGGACGAGCTTCCTTCAAATACAATAGTTTTAAAAATCACTCCGCAGGATGATGGAAAGCGTTTAATAGAAATTGATAACTGGAATAATGGAGAAATAAATTAAAATGAAAGCTCTTGCAATTGACTGTGCCTGTTCACGCCTTACAGTAGCAGCAAAAAACGAAGATAAAACCTGTACCGCAATTTATGATATAGGTATGCGCCAGTCTGAAATTTTAGTTCCTTCTCTTGATTATGTTTTAGAAAAATGTGGGCTTCAAAAAAGCGAACTTGATTATACAACACTAACAATCGGACCTGGAAGCTTCACAGGCTTACGTCTTGGAATCAGCGCCCTCAAAGCAATTGAATGCGCATTTGGAACTCCAGTTTACGGCATTTCTTCTTTGGAAACTTACGCTTACCCATACAGTAATTCCGGTATTCCTGTTTTAGCATGCATCGACGCAAACAAGGACCGTTTTTTTGCAGGCCTTTACAAAGAAGGATTTTTAATTCTCCCCGACGGAGACTACGACATTCCAACCCTTGCAGAAAATCTAAAATCAGAATCTAAAATTATTCTTGCAGGCTTTGAAAAAGATACAACAAAATTGAAGGAGCTTTTAGGAGCAGCACTTCCACAAACCGAACTATTAAAACTTCCTGTTACAGCAGTAACAACAGAATCTCTTTTTGCTTTAGCCGAAAATAAAAAAACCGCCGGAATCTCACCTTTGCAAGATTACGACGGTCCTGTTTATTTAAGAGCCAGCGAAGCAGAAGTTAAATTATCTACTTCTTCAAAAGCTTAGACAATGCGCTAACTGCATCAATAGCACTCTTAGAAGTTGTCTGTTCACTAGCAGCAACAGCGGCTTTATTTTCTTTCTGGATTGCATCAAAAACTTCCTGGCGGAAAACCTTTACATTCTTTGGTGCTTCAACTCCAATTTTTACCTGGTCGCCGTGAACATCAATAAGAGTAATAGTGATATCCTCACCTATCTTAATTTTCTCATCAATTTTTCGCGAAAGAATTAACATTATTCATCTCCTTTCGCTTTTAATGCATCAATAATATTTACCTTTGTTGTCCAGCGGTTGTCGCTCAATATTACCTGCATACACTGCCTGTTCTTTTTGTTTATAACAAGCGGTCCCTGAAAATTGGCAGTAATTGCAGAACCATCCTGTGGCACTGTAACTATTGTCATTATGATAATATCTTCCGGACTTTCAATTCCGATTTTTGCTAACGATTCATCATCGATATCTGTTTCGTAATTTGAAGAAATTAAGAATGGATCTACAATCAAAAATGCAAGATTCATATCTTCCAAAGATTGCAGCCAGATGAACGGTTCATAATCAGAATCGCAAAGTGCATATTTTGTGTATTGTTCAAAACCAAATAAGCCTTCGGGAATTGTGAGCATTCGTTCTTCTGGAATATCAATTCTTCCTTTTGCTTTTGTCATTACTTCCATTTTGTTTACTTCCTTATTTTATTATCTCATGTAATTTAATAATGTTGAACTGTACATTTTGCCGGCCTGACTAAGGGTTGCCTGGTTAGTGTAATCTAACATCTTAAGATTTGTGATTGCTTCTGTGTAATCAAGATCCCCTTCTCTGGAAACCTGCTGTGTAACATCAAGTGCAAGCTTTGAGCTTCTTGTTGCATTAAGCTGAGCACGTTCATATTCACTTCCAGATTTTGCAAGACGACTTACAAGACTGTTGATTCCAAGATCCAAAGTTCCAAGTACTCTTCCACCAATTGATTCCTGGTCTCCGCTCAAAAGTGCATTACGGAAAGCAATTACTGCATCAAACATTGAACCGCCTGCTACACGAACACCATCACCAAGATTATATGGAGGACGCTGGCTTGCATCTTTTACAATACCAAGTTCATTCAAAGCAGTTCCTTCAACATCCTGAAGCCAGAGCTGACGAGCATCTGTAGTTTCAAAATTAAGTCCGTTTCGGATTGGGTCAAGGCTTGCTTTTACAGCAGCATCGCTCTTGTTGATTTTATTGATTACAGTATAAATGTTATCGCCTTCGTTGATTTTAATTTCTACACCATCAACACTTATAATTGAATCGCGGTTTGCCTGCCACTGTGAAGCATCGCGTGCACCAAATACCTGCTGATTTTCTGCCCAGAAGGTTTTGTTTCCGGCATTATCATTTATAAGATATTTATTTTCATCAACTTCTACCTGATTAACATCAATGTTACCATTGTAGCGAACGTTCTGAATAAGAGGAACTCCAGAACCTTCTACGTTGCCCATTTCAATATCAAAAGCAGTAGCCTTTGTATTTGTTCCGGCAAAAATTGATTTTCCGTCTGCATCAATTGCATTTGCATTCTGAACGAGAGACTTCAAAAGTTCATCAACTTCTGTAGCCATATTCTTCATATCTTCTTTATTGTAAATACCATTTGCGCCAGTTACTGCAAGCTCTCGTACTCTCTGCATAATTTCAAGAGAGTTCTGCATGTATCCTTCGCGAACAGCAAATTCATCAGAAAGTGTAAGTGCATTTTTTTCAAAGTTCTTTACGCGGCCAAGATATGACTGGTAGCGAACAAGATGTCCAGCTGCAATTGGATCATCACGCAGATTCAACAATTTCTGCTGACTGCTAATCTGATTGTTTGCACGATTAAGTCTAGACTCCTGCAAGCGCAAAGCACTCTGAGTATTCATATTATTCATGTTACTTGAAATTCTATGCATATATATTACCTCTTATTATTTACACACCCAATCTATTTATGATTGTATCAATTAAAGAATCCCATACAGTAATGAACTTGGCAGCAGCATTGTAGCCGTGCTGGAACTTCATTATTTCTGCAAGCTCTTCATCAATATTTACACCGCTTATAGATTCACGCATATTGCGAAGGTCATCCATAATTGCGGCCTGACTAAGATGATTTGTTTCTGCCTGCTCACCCTTAAGACCAACATTTGTAACGCTGTCTGCAAAGAAGTCATCAAAGGTGCGCATTGAACCAACCATAACAGATGTATTTCTAATTGCTGCAATTTCTACTGCCGCACGTCCGTCGCCTGCAAAAACATCCCCGCTTGGGCTAAGGAAGCCTGCTGCAACATTCTGAACATCATTTTGAATAGCAGAGTTGATTGTTATATAAGCGCTTGGATTATAAACAGGAGAAATTCCAAACTGAGTACCTGCTGCTAAAGCTTCAACAGCATCAGCCTGATTAAAATCATAAGCACCAGCTGCACCAGTTCCAGCAAGAACTCCAGAATAGTTAGCAAGGAAATATCCTGAATCTTCAACATGGCGAATTACAAAATCAGGATTTTCTGTGCTTACAGAAGTTGTTGCTTTAAGAACAAGATGATTATTGCGATCAAGATAGGCCTTAACTTCGCTGTTTGAATCATTAATACGGTTGATTACTGTTTCAACTGTATCTGTATGATAGTAAGGAATCTCAACAGTACCGTCTGTGCTTGCAAGAGTCATAACTCCTTCAATACCAACCTGCTGTTCCTTATCAAGTTCGTTTGTACCTGTAAAGCGGAAAACATAAGAAGTATCAAGAGTACCGTCTCCGTTGCGGTCAAAGTTTCCATTTACATTTTCTACGAAAGGATGCTGAACAAAGAAATCAAGACCAGTAACTTTATTTGCACCAACAGCATTGCGGTGAACATCATTTACTAAGTCTGCAAAGTTCATTGTCATTGTATTAAGCTGCTGAATCTCGTTACGGATATCAACATCGCGGAGTTCTACAAGAGCACCAAGCTTACCGCCGCTAAAGAAAGCATCTTTTCCAGTATCTTTCCAGATTAATTTATTGTAGCCTGAATCATCATCACGAAGCTGGAATCCAATTTCGCGTGAAATACCACCCTGTACAAGAATAAGTCCATCAACATGAACTTCAAATTCATCAGGGTCACGATGGTCAACAGTTACATTTACAAGCTGACTGAGTTTATCTACAAGAAGGTCACGGCGGTCAAGAAGATCATTTGGACTGTCGCCTACTCCTTTTGATTCAACAATACTTGCATTCAAAGCAGCAATCTGGCGTGCAAGATCATTTACCTGCTTTACAGTTGCTTCTATATCACCGTCAACTAAATCACTTACACCTTTAAGGCTTTCCCAGCGCTGATTAATAGATTCTGTAAGAGTCTGTCCGCGTGTAACAACTGCTTGGCGTGCAGCTTTGCTTTCGGGATTTACAGAGAGCTCCTGCCAGCTTTCCCAGAACTTATCCATATTAAAGCGAACGCTTATATCATCCGGTTCGTTATAAATCTGTTCAAGCATTGTGTAATAGTCTGAGCGTGTCTGCCAGTATGTTTCCTGATTTGCCTGAGCAACAATTCTTTTATCCAAAAGCTCATCGCGAACACGTGTAATACTCTGAACATCTACACCCTGTCCAATCTGGCCCGGGCGTTCTGCACGAGTCATGTCTGGTCTGTAGAGTGGATCAAACTCTTTAATCTGTACTCTCTGGCGTGAATAGCCTTCTGTATTTGCATTAGCAATATTATGACCTGCAGTTGTAATGGCATCTGTCTGAGCCATGATACTGCGTTTTCCTAATTCAATTCCCGAAAATGTTGATCCCATATATCGCCTCTCTAAAAGTCCAAGTTCAACACAACGCTCTGTGGCTGTGGCTGAACGATTTTTCCTGATTTTGAATAAACTTTATTACCAGACTGTGGAAGTGCATCTTCTACAACGCCCTGAATAAAGTTCTTTGTAATATTTACGTATTTGCTCAAAGCCTGATTTTCGATCTTGCATTTAAGAAGCTTTGCACGCATGTTGCCAAGACGTTCAAAATAAGGCTTTACTTCGTTCATTTTCATCATATCCTGAAGAACTTCGCGTTCTGTGTCTGCTTCAAGGAATTCAGTTGATACAGAATTAATATTATTGATGATTTTTGTAAGGCTTTCCCAGTTTTTGTCTGTAACAGCCTTGCGAAGAGAATTCTGATTTTTTACAAGTTCATCAAGGATTTTTTCTTCTCTTTCAAGAACTTCTTCAAACTCTTTTTTGTTGTCCATCAATATCACCTCGTAAATACAGTTATAGGATATCAGTTGTTTATCGGCAGTTGAAATTTTTAGTTTAGAAAAAAAATAAAAATTCTAATTTACAACATCACGCATTTTTGTTATTATTCAGCAACTTTTAAAAAAATCAGAGGTGACTGGAAAAATATGTTTAATCGTAAAGACTATGTCAGCGATAAGGACTGGCAGCGTTTTCTTGACTTTTCTAAGGATTTGGAAACTCCAAATATCGTAATCAATCTTAACACAATCAAATCAAACTACATCAGACTTAAGGATTCTTTTCCTTATGCACGCATTTATTATGCAATGAAGGCAAACCCAGGTGAACCTGTACTTAAAATGCTTGCAGAGATGGGGTCATGCTTTGATATTGCATCACGCTATGAGCTTGATTTAATTTCTAAGTTTGATGTTTCTCCAGACCGCCTTTCTTATGGTAATACAATCAAAAAAGCAAAGGATATTAAGTATTTTTATGATAAAGGCGTACGCATGTTTGCTACAGACAGCAAGGATGACCTTAAAGCAATTGCAGAAAATGCACCGGGTTCACGCATTTATGTACGTATTCTTGTAGAAAACTCTATAAGTGCAGACTGGCCTCTTTCGCGCAAGTTTGGCTGCCACCCTGATATGGCTTATGATTTACTTGTTCTTGCACGTGATCTTGGACTTACACCTTATGGAATCAGTTTCCACGTAGGAAGTCAGCAGCGCGATATTGGTCAGTGGAACGATGCTATTGCCAAAGTAAAATATCTTTTTACATCTCTTGAAGAAGAAGAAGGTATCCGCCTTAGCATGATTAATATGGGTGGTGGATTCCCTGCAAGCTATGTAGAACCTACAAATACCCTTGCAGAATATGCTTCTGAAATTACTCGTTATATAGAAGAAGACTTTGGAGAAGACATTCCAGAGATTATTCTTGAACCAGGCCGTTCTTTAGTTGGAGACAGCGGTATTCTTACAAGCGAAGTTATTCTTACTTCTCGCAAAAACAACACAGCCCTTGCCCGCTGGGTTTATGTAGATGCAGGAAAATTCAACGGACTCATTGAAACTCTTGATGAATCTATTAAATATCCTGTTGTAACAAACCGCGATGTTCCTGGCGAAAAAGAAGGAATTGTCATTATTGCAGGACCTACCTGCGACAGTATGGATATTATGTATGAAGATGCAAAATATACACTGCCAGTTTCCCTTAAAGAAGGAGATAAACTGTACTGGCTTTCTACAGGAGCATATACTTCTACATACGCATCTGTTGCATTTAATGGATTTCCTCCAATAAAGACATATTTTATGTAATTTTGGTATCAAAATGGCTGTTTTAGCGCCCCCTTGACGCACAATGGCATTTTTTGATATATTAATTGAACTTACGGTGCCTATAGTTCAGCGGTAGAGCGCCAGATTGTGGATCTGGTTGTCGTGGGTTCGATCCCCACTAGGCACCCTGTAAAACGGTGTAATTCGCACCGTTTTTTTTTGCGATTGTAGCTCATCTGGATAGAGCAACGGACTTCGAATCCGTAGGTAGCACGTTCGAATCGTGTCAGTCGCAATCTTTTAAAAATTGTTCTTATCAAACCATCCTCCCATCTATAGA
>JBGVAV010000037.1:0-3400 GCA_045224915.1 Treponema sp. | reverse complement strand
AAAATCAATACAGTTCCAAACATTGTTGATGGTTCTACAGTAATTGCGGCCCTTACAAAAGGTTTTGTTCCTTCTGATAACGGGCCTAAACTTATTCTTGAAACAATAGAATCTGCACTTCCAGAAGTTTATAAAGACTGCACAGTTTATGTTGCAGGTCCTAGTCATGCAGAAGAGGTTGCAATGGGTAAGATTACAGGTCTTGTTGCAGCTTCTCTTAATCCTAAAAATTCTATCCGTGTGCGCGAGCTTTTAAAGGTTCCTGGTCTCATGGTTTTCTCAAGCTTTGATGTAATTGGATGTCAGATTTGTGCTGCCGCTAAAAACGTTATTGCCGCAGTTTATGGAGCAATGGATGCCATCAGTGAAAACAGCGACATTGTTGGAGACAATACAGAGTCTCTTTTACTTGCAGCAGGCTTAAACGAAATTCAGACACTCGGATTTGCAATGGGCGCAACTCATGCTGAGACATTTACATCTGTAAGTGGAGTAGGCGACCTTGATGTTACCTGTAAATCAAAGTACGGACGAAACCGCCGCTTTGGTCAGGATATTGTAAAGACTGATATGCTCAGCCGCTTTAAGGATATTGATGACCTTATTGCTAATGTAGGAAAAATCGGCTATTTGCCAGAAGGTGCAATTGCCTGTAAATATGTTCACGAGATTGCACAGAAGAAGGATTTAAAGCTTCCGCTGTGTAACGCTTTGTATAAAGTTTTGAACAAAGAAAGTACCGTCGAACAGATGGTAAAAGAATTATTGAATTTGTAGTTTAGATTGTCGGGTCTAGCCCGACAATGACACGAGGTCAAAATGTTAGAAAAAATCACCGGCACATTTAGTGACATTTTTAAGAAAATCAGCGGTAAGTCAACAATTACCGAAAAAAATATTGAAGAAGCCTAAAATCGAAGAACCGTTAAAAAACGAGCCGCTAGGGTCGTTTTAGGTTCTACGATAGAACGGCTCAGAGCGAGATTTATCGAGCGACAATGGAGTAATACATGCTTGAAAAGATAGCGAACACCTTTAGTGGAATTATTAAAACCTTAAGTGGAAAATCTACTATAACAGAAAAGAATATAGAGGAATCTGTAGAAGAAATTAAAATGGCCTTGCTTGAGGCCGATGTAAATCTTCGCGTTGTGCGCCGCTTTGTTAATTCTACTATTGAAGAAGCAAAGGGTGAAAAGGTTCTTAAATCTGTAAATCCTGGCCAGCAGTTTACAAAAATCATTTACGACAAAATGGTGGCCATGCTCGGTGATACAAAAACCGATCTTCATCTTAAAGGCCCGGACACACAGTCTGTAATTCTTATGCTTGGTCTTCAGGGTGCCGGTAAAACTACTGCTGCCCACAAGCTTGCAGCCCGCTTAAAGAAAGATGGACGCAAGGTTTTGCTCGCTGCCTGTGACTTAGTTCGTCCTGCTGCTGTTGAACAGTTGAGTCAGCTTGGTGAAAAAATTGGTGTTCCGGTTTATAAAGAAGATTCAAAAGATGCCGTAAAGAATGCGCGCGACTCAATAGACTTTGCACGCAAAAACGGTTACGACACAATTATTATAGATACAGCCGGTCGTCTTCAGATTGATGAAGAAATGATGGCAGAGCTTGTAAAAATCAAAAAGGCAACTGACCCTGTAGAAGTTCTGCTTGTTGCAGATGCCATGACTGGTCAGAATGCCGTTGATATTGCAAAGAGCTTTGACGAGCAGCTTGGACTTTCCGGAGTTATCCTTACAAAGTTTGACTCAGATGCCCGTGGTGGTGCGGCTCTTTCTCTTAAGACAATCACAGGTAAGCCAATTCTCTTTATTGGTACCGGTGAAAAAACAGAAGACTTTGAAGTATTCCATCCTGAACGAATTGCTTCGCGCATTCTTGGTATGGGTGATGTTGTTTCCCTCGTTGAAAAAGCCCAGGAAACAATGGACGAAGAAGCTGCTCTCAAAATGCAGAAAAAGCTTCAGCGCAACGAGTTTACACTTCAGGATTATCTTGAACAGTTCCAGCAGGTTAAAAAGATGGGCAACATGCAGTCTATCATGGATATGATTCCTGGTATGAGCGGCATGGACGCATCTCAAATGGATATGAGCGGAATGAAAAAGAACGAAGCAATTATCCAGAGTATGACTTACAAGGAACGCCTTAATCACTTGATTATTGGACCAAGCCGCCGCAAGCGTATTGCTAAAGGTTCAGGTACAACTGTTGCAGACGTAAACAAGCTCCTTAAGCAGTTTGAAAAAACAAAGCTCATGATGAAAAAGATGAGCCGCAATAAAGGAATGCAGAACCGCATGATGAGCCAGATGGGTCTTGGCGGAATGGGCGGTGCCGGCGGTATGGGAGGCCTTGGTGGTCTTGACCCAAGCGCCCTCAAAGGCATGGACATGAACCAGCTTAAGGACCTTGCAAAACGCTTCAGGTAATGGGTTGCCACGTCGCTGAGCTATAACAACAATTTATACCTCCTAACGCTCTGTTTCTTATTGATTATATTTCCTCTTTTTAATAAATTTAAAGTATGTCTAAACTTAAGAAGCTGCTTAAAGGACTGGAAAAACGATACATTTTCAGTTCAATTTTGTCGCCTATAGCTATGATTGGCGAAGTTGTGATGGAAGTTATCATTCCTTTTATCATGGCAAAAATAATCGATGATGGTATTGGTGGAAACGGCGGTCAGGGAGACCTTCAGTTTGTAATACGTTACGGTCTTATAATGATAGGACTTGCTTGTGTTTCCATGCTTAGCGGTGTACTTGGTACAGTTTTTTCTACCTACGCTGCACAGGGCTTTGCCTATACTCTTAGAAAACGACTTTTTACAAAAATCCAGAGCTTTTCATTTGCAAATATCGACAAATTCAGCACTGCCTCTCTTGTAACACGTCTTACTACAGATATCAACATGGCACAGAACGTTTACCGTATGCTCATTCATATGTGTGTTCGTTCTCCATTTATGCTTATTGCCGGAACTATCATGGCCTTTAGAATCAACTCTAGAATGGCTGTTTTGTTCCTCATTGCAATTCCAATTATTGCAATTGGCATTATGATTATTTCTACTATTGCACATCCTCGCTTTGAAAAAATGATGAAAAAGTTCGACGGACTTAATGCTGCAATTCAGGAAAACCTTATAGGAATCCGCATTGTTAAAGCTTATGTCCGCGGTGAATACGAAGAAGAAAAATTCCGCAAGGCTGCCGGTGACGTAAGAGATGCTCAGGTTAGGGCAGAAAAAGTTATCATATTCAGTATGCCTCTTATGATGCTTGTAATGTATGTTTCGATGATTGCAGTAATGTGGTTTGGCGGAAAACAGGTTGTTGCAGGCACAATGCTCAGCGGTGAATTAATCAGCTTCTTTACTTATGTA
>JBGVAV010000036.1:0-8501 GCA_045224915.1 Treponema sp. | reverse complement strand
AAGATATTACTCACGCAGTATCACTTGGACTTCTTTTAGGAGCAATCTGTTCTGCTACAGCGCCTGCCGCTACAACAGATGTTCTTGTTGAATATCGAACCAGAGGCCCGCTCACAACAACAGTTTACGGGATTGTTGCAATGGACGATGCTGTAGCCCTTATTTTGTATACAATTGCTTCAACAATAGTTACTCCACTTATTGGCGGAAACTCTCTTGGATTTTTACCACAGCTTTTAAATATCTTCCGTGATATTTTTGGTTCCCTTCTTATTGGAGGCGCCTTTGGATTTTTACTTAGTCTTCTTACACGCCGTCTCATTAATAAAGAAGCAAGAATCCTTACCTTTGCACTTGGATGCCTTTTCCTGTGCACAGGCGTTTGCGAAGCCTTTAATTTTGACAACATCCTTGCAGCCATGAGTCTTGGCTTTGTAATGGTAAACTTTGCACCTGCAAAAACAAAAGGTGTGTTCCCGCTTGTAGAAAAATATACTCCGCCAATTTACGTTCTTTTCTTTGTACTTGTTGGAGCAAAACTCAATATCTGGATTATCACTCCCTTCCTTGGACTCATCGCTATTATTTATGTTCTTGGCCGAACCTTGGGAAAATCTATTGGTTCAATCTTTGGTGCATGGCTTACAAAGGCTCCTAAAACTGTTCAAAAATATCTGCCTTATTGTCTTTTGAGTCAGGCTGGTGTTGCTATTGGTCTTTCTATAGCAGCCGGAAATGACTTTGCAGATTCAATAGGTCCGCAGATTCTTTTGATTATTACCGCCACAACCTTTATTGTTCAGCTTATAGGCCCTGTATTTGTTAAAATCGGTGTTACAAAAGCCGGAGAATGCGGTCTTAATGTTACAGTTGAGGATATTAAAAAGAACTCGCGCGTTACTGATGTTATGTGGGGCAAAGAAAAAGTATGTAACTACGATTCTCCTGCAATTGTAAACGAAAATGACAGCTTGTTTACAATTCTCAATGCCTTTAGCCGTAACCAGAACTTGAATTACGCTGTAAAAAATCATCAGGGAAAGCTTGTTGGTACAATCAGTCTTGAGCACTTAAAAGAAGTTATGCAGATTGGCGATTTTGCAGAAAGTATGCTCGCAATGGATATAATGGATCCTGTAACAATAACAGTAAAGCCTTCTACTACCCTGCCAGATGCCTACACCCTGTTCGAAGAAAACGATATGGATGCAATTCCTATTGTAGATACAGATGGCGACACACTTGGCATTTTGGAGAAAACAACAGTTGACCATTATCTGCATACTCGCATAATAGAATTGAATAGAAAACTTGATGAATTAGATAATTAAAACGGAGGAACCATTATGGAAGAATTAGAAGCCACAGTAAAAGAAGCACTTGAAATGTTCAGACCACAATTACAGGCTGATGGTGGTGATATGGAATTTGTCTGTATCGATGATGAAAAACGCGTTCACTTGAATCTTACAGGAGCCTGCGGAAGTTGTCCAATGGCACTTATGACACTTAAAATGGGAATTGAGCGCTACTTAAAAGATGCCTGCCCTGAAATCCTTGAAGTTGTTCAGGACAATGCTAAAAACTTGGACGAAATGGGATTCTAAATGACAATTACAAAAGATAAATTTGCCGCATTTAATTATGTTTTAAAAGATGAAAACGGCCTTGAGCTTGATTCTTCTGCAAATACAGAGCCTCTTGGTTATGTTCACGGCAGAGGATACCTTATTCCAGGTCTTGAAGCTCAGCTTGAAGGAAAAGGTCCCGGCGATAAATTCTCATGTACAATCCAGCCAAAGGATGGTTACGGAGAAAGAGATGAACGTCTTGTAGCAGAGCTTCCTAAAGACCGCTTTGAAACTGATGACCAGATTGAAGTAGGCATGCAGTTTCAGGTTATGACACCCGCAGGACCAACAATTGTAACAGTAATCGAAGTAAACGGTGACCGCATAAAGATTGACGGAAACCACGAAATGGCTGGAAAAGTCCTTAACTTTGATATTGAAGTTGTTGAAGTTCGCGACACTACAGAAGAAGAACTTGCACAGTTAGAATCTGGTTGCGGAGGCTGTGGTGGTGGCGGTTGCGGTGGCTGCGGCGGCGGAGAATGTGGAAACGATTGCGAAAACGACTGCGGCGGCGAAGGTTGTGGTAACTGCAAAAATTAATAAAGGAGATTATTTTTAATGTTCCTGAGTATTGTTTTACCGATAATTTTATGCTTTATTCCATTGATTGCAGGCTTTTGCCTTTTTAAGTTTGCGTTGAAATCTACTGCAACACATCTTTTAGTTGCAGTACTGCTTGGGCTCGCTGCTGTTCTTCCAATATCGGTAATACAATTCTTTTTACCACCTGTTAATATCCTTACAAATCTGCCGATTTTGCGCGCAATTCTTAAATCACTTTTGCTATACGGACTTGTAGAAGAAATCCTTAAAAGTGTTTTTGTACTTGCCCTTCCTAAAAAAGAAAAATCAGCCTTAGAATTTCTGCTTCTTGCATTTACAATGGGTCTTGCCTTAGGCTGTTTTGAATCAATTGTTTATTATCTTGATCACCTTCAGATGGCAAATAACCGCAATGCAACCCTGCTTTACGGACAGATTTTCTTACGTATCTTCAGTTCTGATATAATTCATATGACATGCACAGGCTTATGCGGACTTTTTATTTACAGTATCCGCAATAAATGCACAAATATCACCTGTATTCTTTCTGCAGTTTTTATTCACGGCTTTTATGATTTCTTCGCAGGCTTCCAAAACGGCCTTCGTTGGTTTGCCGTAGCTGCAATTTTGCTTGCAATTGTTGAATGCCGCCTTAAATACGCAGCTTTAACAGAAGAAAATGACAGATAACGAAAAGTATGTTATAATAGATGCTATCATTGTCGTACCTGATGCGGCATTTAAAAAAACGGAGAAAAAAAATGCAGGATTTTATTTTTAGAATTTCACCAAATATCGTTCTAGGATCATATACTGTAAGTCGGCTTGGAATTCAGGCGTTGGAATGGGGTTCACGCTACATGGTAGTTATGGATCCAATCCTAAATGAAGTAAAAATGCAGGAAAAAATCATTTCTGCTTTAAATGACCGCAAGCTTGACCACTTTGTTTTCAGCGAACTTACTGACGGAACTTCCACAAAAACAATTCAGCGTGCCCTTGCACTCGCAAAAGAAGGCCACGTTCATGGAATTATAGCAGTTGGTGGCGCAAAAGCCCTTAATATTGGACGCTGTGTTGCAGCTCTTTATAACGAAGTTCACGATTTTTATAATTTTGTAGACGGAGCACTTCCTACAACATCACCAATCCCTTGTATTTGTGTTCCAACTACATTCAGAACACCATTTGTATTTACAAATGCAATTCCTGTTACAGATTCACGAAATCATCAGCTTAAACTCATGAGAGTTCAGAACAATCTTACAAAGCTTGTTGTAATTGACCCTAACCTCATGCTTACCCTTACAGATAACCAGAAATCATCAATTTCTATGGAAGTTTTGAGCATGGGAATTGAGGCATATCTTTCGCAAAAAGCAAACTTCTTTAGTGACATGTTTGTAGAAAAAGGCCTTGAGCTTCTTTCGTATGCTCTTGACGGTTCACCATCGCTTGATATTACAACTCCAGAAGAAATTCTTCTTGCTCAGGCAGGTATTATGGTTTCTCTGGCAACATCTTCAAGCTCTCTTGGACTTTGTTCTCTGCTTGGACTTACAATTAATTCACGCTATAAGATTGATAAATCACTTGTATCATCAATTCTTCTTGCTTACTCTGTAGAAGATGCCGCTCAGTTCAAAGCTGCAAGACTCGAAAAGCTTTCACACATCATGCGCATTGTTCCAGAAGAAACAACAGGCGAAGAAGCAATCAGACTCTTTGTAGATTATATCCGTCAGAAGATTGCAAAATTCAATTTACCTGCACGTCTTAAGGATTTGTCGCTTTCTATTGAACAGCTTTCTCTTGCAGTAGAAGATGTTCGCCCTGTTGATATTGTAAACAATCTTCCACGCAGTATGACAACAGACGATATCTTTGATTTTGTAAAGAACGCATACTAAATTACCGGCAAAAAGGCAATTATGATTGAACCAGGCAAACTTTTTCAGCTCGCAGGCGGCCAGAAACGTCGCAAACTTGCACTTACTTTTGGTGCTTTGGAACGCGATATTCTTGGCATTGCCGAAAAAGGAACTGAATATTCTTTTACAAATATCCCTCGCGCTGAATATATTAAAGAAATCACAAAAGTTCTCTTAAAAGATCCAAAAATCACTCCACAGGCTGCGGCAGAGCTTAATGAAATGCTTAATGCAGACCCAATTGATGAACTACGACTTTGTAATTGTGCCAGAAATCATCTTTTAGCAATAATCGGTACATTTCCTGCTGAATGGGATTTAGTTATTGCGCCGCACCCTGCCCTTACAAACGAAGACGGAACTGTAAAAGAACGTGATTTTTACCCTGGAGTTGCAGTTTACGCAGAAGATATCCGCTCGCCTTTTAATATTGGTTCCATTTTCAGGACTGCAGAAGCAATGGGCGCCGAAAAAGTATATATTTCTCCCTGCTGTGTAGACCCCGAGCAGCCACGTGCAGTAAGAAGCGGTATGGGCTGTATAGAAACAATGGGCTATGAGCGATGTTCTTTGGATGAGCTGCCAGCCGACATTCCTGTTTTTGCGCTTGAAACTGGCGGCACAGATATAAATAAATTTGAGTTTCCAGAAAAGGGAATCTGTATAATTGGTTCAGAAGAGCTTGGCGTGAGCCCTGAAGCATTAAAAAGAGCCACATATGGCAGAGTTACTATTCCTATGAAAGGCTTAAAAGCATCGCTTAATGTTGGTGTTGCCTTTGGTATTTTAATGCAAAAGTGGGTGGAGTTCTTAAACCGTTAATTCTTCAACTGTTTAATCATAAAGTCTAACTGGCCCTTTGAATGAATGCCAAAGAAATCAAGGGCATCTTTATTTATCTGATAGTATTCAGCTTTGCCCTGCTCATAATACTGAAGGATATCTGCAAGATAAACTGCATAAACCAGATTTTTTATTTCTTTAGGAGCAGACGAAGGATTATTGTGATATCTAACTACCTGTGCAAAAGTCTCTGGGAAGCCCCAGGTTTGTGCAAGCTTGTAGCAGCCACGACTATGGCCAAAATCCTTTAAGAATAAATCATAAAGAAGGCCTGTGTCATCATAGCTGTCTGCAAGTTTTTTAACTGCTTCTTTTTGCTCATCTGTTGCAACTTCAAGTAAAAGACATTCAACATCATGAAACAAAGCGCATACAAAAACTTCTTCAAGATCAAAATTAAATTCAGGTGTATTTTTGGCAAGGTTATATGCAAAGAAAGCTACATCATTTTCATGCTGCCAGAAATTGCGGACATCAAGCTCTTCTTTAATTTCTCTAAAGGTTTCATTTTGGTTTGATAAAAGCTTAAGAACTTCGTCTCGTCCAAGAATTGAAAAGGCCTTTGAAATTTTAGAACAGCTAAAGCCTTTTGCGGCAGCCGATTTTAAAAGGACAGCCGAAAAAGAAATATCTTTTGTTATGAGGTTTATAAGCTCTTCGTCTGTAGCATTTTGTGCAGCCTTTGCAAAGGCCTCAAGAGAACCTTCAAAAACAGGAATTGTTTTCAGGCTTTCAATAAAGGCTTCATAAAGAGCATCCATCTGCTCATTGATTTCTTTATTCAAAGGCAAAAGCATCTGTGTTACAGTTTCGTTTTCGGTACAGAAAACCTTGTAATTATCACGCGAAAGACCGATTTTTCGAAGCATAAGAATGATGATGATAATTCCAAGACCCGCACCTTCTGTCTGGTCAACCATAAGAGATACAACCTGCTGAGGCTCTTCATATTTTTCTGCAACACGAAGTTTTTCAAGAATACGTTTTTTTTCTGATTTAGTTAAAAGTGAATTGTTGCGGATTTCTATTATAATGCCATCATCGGTTAAGTGAAGGACAAGTTTTATATAAAGCCCTTCCTGCTTTTGCATCTCAAGATAATGCGCAAGATTCGAAAGCATATCGGCTTTAAAAGAAATCATTCCCTGCTGATACTGCATTTCGTCGTTTATATCGAGTTTTTGTTCCAGGAAGTATACACGCTTTGTATTTGCTTTTTTAGAATTTGTAAGAAGCTCACCTAAACAGAAGCTTAAATTATCAAACATATGCTCCTGATGGCATTCTTTCAGGAAAAACTGGAGGACTTCTTGTATGTAAGTTTCTTTTTCACGCGGAAGGGTATATGAGAATATCTCTATAGGTGTATGCAGTTGTACTGCCAGGCTGATTCTCTCTCTATCCGTCTCTGATAAGAACTTGCTTGCAAATTCCATATTCTTCTATTTTATTGTATAATGGACGAAAAGTAAACTTTTTTTACAGAATTTGGTATACTATTGATATGAGTGCATATAAAAAAACTCAGACAAAAAGCAAATCTACAGCCTCAAGAAAAACTGGAACAAAGCGAACCTCAACTTCAAAAAAGAAGCGTTCAACCGGAAAAGTTTATATTCCCGTATATAAAACAATCATTTTGTGCCTGAGCGTAATTGTTATTTGTCTTGTGCTGCTGCTCATTACTACACTTCCAAAAAATCCTGCTGCAGAGCCAGAAACATATTCTATTACAGAGCGATTTGAAGATTATCCACCTAAAACCGAACCAGAGCAGCTTTCATCGCCAGAAATCAAACTTGAAGAAAAAAAGCCTGAGATTGAAAAAGCAAAACCTGAACCAAAACCCGCTCCTGAACCTAAAAAAGAAGCTCCTGTAAAACAAACAGAAACTAAGAAGCAGGAAGAAAAAAAGTCTGAACCTGCGCCACAAATCAAAAAATCAGAAGACAAGCCTAAAGAAAAGGCAAAACCTGCACCCGCAAACACTTTTGGTTTTGAAAAGGCAAAGAATAAAGCCCAGCTCATTTTTGTATTTGATGACGGTGGTCAAAACCTTGAACATTTGAAGAAATTCCTTGAGTTGCCCTTCCCTATTACAGTTGCAGTTCTTCCTCAAATTACTCATTCGCAGGAAGCCGCACAGATGGTAAGAAATTCCGGAAATGAACTTATTCTTCATCAGCCTATGCAGTCTGTAAACCCTAAAATTAATCCGGGGCCTGGCGCCATTACACCGGACATGAACGAAGAACAAATTAAACAGCAGCTTTTTACAAATATAAATCAGATTGGGCCAATTGCGGGCATGAACAATCACGAAGGCTCTGGAATTACTGCCGACATTGATAAAATGGAAATTATTCTTAAGGCTACAGAACAGGCAGGCATTTATTTCTTAGACAGCCGCACAAATGTAGAAACAAAAGTGCCTTATGTTGCAAAAGGTCTTGGATATACATATTATGAACGAAATATCTTTTTGGATAACGAAAAGACTCGTGCAAACGCGCTTTCGGAAATTAAAAAAGGCCTTGCTCTTGCCAATAAAAATGGAAGCGTTATAATGATAGGACACGTTTGGAGTGCAGATTTTCTACCGGCTCTGCTCAAAGAAATCTATCCTGAATTAGTTTCTCAAGGATATACCTTCAGCCTTGTGAGCAAGTCTAATGCACAAAAGCGATGAGGAAAATAAATGATAGTACTTGGTATAGAAAGCAGCTGTGATGAAACAGCCTGTGCTATTGTCGAAGACGGCAAAAAAATCTTAAGCAATGTTGTAGCAACTCAGATTCCTTTTCATGAAGTTTATAAAGGTGTTGTTCCAGAAATTGCAAGCCGCAAGCATGCAGAATGGATTTTGCCGGTAGTAAAACAAGCCTTAAAAGAAGCAGATATTCCTCTTGAAAAAATAGACGCTATTGCAGCCACAAACCGTCCTGGTCTTATGGGCTCGCTCCTTGTTGGATTTACTTTTGGAAAAACACTCGCCTGGTCTACAGGAAAGCCTTTTATTGCAATTAATCATATGCTTGGTCATTTGTATGCAGCACAGCTCCAGACTGATGTTGAATATCCGTTCCTGGGACTTTTAGTAAGTGGTGGCCACAGTATTATTTGTAAAGTAAATGATTTTGATGATCTTGAAATTCTTGGAACTACAGTAGACGATTCTGTTGGAGAAGCTTTTGATAAGGTTGCAAAGTTCTACGGCCTTGGATATCCTGGCGGAGTTATAATTGATAACCTTGCAAAAAAAGGAGACCCAAAGGCTGCAAAATTCCCGGTTCCAAAGCTTGATGAAGAAACTCACCGTTATGATGTTTCTTTTTCGGGACTTAAAACAGCTGTAATTCATCAGTGTGATTTATTCTGGCAGCCAGGCTATGAACATTCAACAGAAAACATGTGTGCAGCGTTCCAGGAAACTGCTATTAAAACTCTTGTAGGAAAGTTGCTTCGTGCCGCAGATGATACTGGACTTAAAACAGTAGTATGCGGTGGTGGTGTTGCAGCTAACTCAAGATTGCGCCAGATGCTTGCAGAA
>JBGVAV010000035.1:0-16474 GCA_045224915.1 Treponema sp. | reverse complement strand
TGGTATTATAGTAAATTTTTTAATAATTGGGAATAAGAGATATTGGAAAACAATTTATATCTATCCTTATAAAAAAATTGCTCCCAGTTGAGCAGCGAATTTCAACCTTTCATAGTTTTAAAAAATGTGTTATGATACATAGGTAATTTTCCCTATACTTATACTTTTTGGAGGTTATGATTCATGTCAAATGTCATAACAAAGCTAATTAAAAAAATTAAGAACATAAAAATCACTCCAAAATTAGTTTTTAAAGTTTTTTTCTTTTTATTTCTATTTTTCTTATATCATTTATGTGAATACGGAAATGCCTGGGCTGGTTCTTCCAGAGGAGGCATGTGGGAAGTTGGAGGAGGAAAAATACCTTATGCTACCCTCCCCGGTGTATTTACTTCCTTATGTACTTTCATCCTTATAGCTTGGGTGGTTTATTACCGCAAGTTTGGTTATTACTTTTCATTAGTTATTCTTGGGTTAAGATTTATTCGCTTAAGCAGAAATCTTTTACACAACAACCTTATGATTCTGCCCGGAATTTTTATGAGTGTTGTTGCTCTCGTATCTGTTATCCTTATTTATCAAAGCAATGAACAGATAATCAAAACACAGAAAAAATATCACAAGAATCTTGAAGAGTTTACAAAATCAATTATCGGGGCCTTTACAAACTGTATAGATGGAAAGGATGCTTACACAAACGGTCATTCCTACCGCGTTGCACTTTATACAACAATGCTTGCAAACAAGATGGGTGTAACAGATCAGGAAACCTTAGACAAATACTACAATATCGGACTTCTTCATGATATTGGAAAAATCAGTATTCCAGATGCAATTTTGACCAAACCAGGCAAGCTCACTTCAGAAGAATTTAATGTAATCAAAAGTCACGCACAGGAAGGCTACAAAATTCTTAAGGATGTAAAAATTCAGGAAGACATCGCCGCCGGAGCCCATCATCACCATGAACGCTATGATGGAACTGGTTATCCAGACGGTCTTATGGGCAAAGATATTCCGCTTGTTGCAAGAATCATTGCAGTTGCCGATGCATTTGATGCAATGAGTTCTACACGTTCATACCGAAAAAAGCTTCCGCTTGATTATATTGCAAAGGAAATTGAAACTTACGCAGGAACTCAATTTGACCCCGAAGTTGCAAATGCATTCCTTTCTCTTTATGAAGAAGGCGCTTTTGACAACCTCAGGGAAGCAGAAGAACTTTAATTTACGGCAGTTCCAGCAGGTTCTGCCACTGCAATCTTTCTTGCCAGGTAAACAAATGGGGTGTCGAGCAAGCTTGTGATTATATAAATTACATAGCAGGCACCTGTTATTGCAACAAGCTCTGCAAAGCTGTAGATGCCCCAGAAAGCACCAAAATTAAAAATCACAATATTCACAAACTGACTTATAAGTGTCGAGAAATTATTGCGGAACCAGAGCATGCCTTTTTTATCGCCGGTTTTCTTTTCTGTAAGATTCCACCATGCATGATAAAGCTGAACATCAATCCATTCCGAAATTGCATAGGCAATCAGGCTTGAAAGGAGCATGCGTGGAGTGTTTGTAAAAAGACCTTTTACAAAACCGCTGGCCCAGTCACTTTCGGCCGGAATGTAGTGAACCCACATAAATGACAAAAGGATAAATGTAAGGCTTGTAAACAATCCCGCAAGAACACCTTTTGTTGCTTCTTTTTTACCATATACTTCACTAAGAATATCGGTAGCAAGGAATGTTGCAGCAAAAAGAGTATTACCAAGAGTCTGGTCCATACCAAAGGCATGTACAACTATTGTAACTTCAATGTTAGCAAAAACAGTTGCAATACCAATCCAGGCAAAAAGCCCGCCTTTGCCAAAAACCTTAAGGAAGAGAATTGTTCCTCCAAAAGAAACCAAAAGAGTGATGATTAAAAAGAGTTCATTCATTTTGGAACCTCCTTGAGATTACCGGGTCGAGCCCGATAATGACATAATTATGACAGGAAGAAAGAGTTGACCTGGTTTTGTTTAACGACAGGAAGGACTTCGAACTGTCTGTAGAATGAAACTACGGAACTTTAACAGATAAATAGAAATAAATCAATCAGGCGATGGATTGCCACGCTTCGCTCGCAATGACGAAACTTGTGCGCTCGCAATGACAGGCTTCTACTTATCCAGCTGGTACATTCCAATCTTTACCTTTTCGTAGAGTTCTTGAGGAGGCATTGGACGGCCAAACAGATAACCCTGAATCTGGGCACAACCATTTTCTTTAAGGAACTGATATGCTTCTTCCGATTCAACACCTTCGGTAAGCGTGCTCATATTAAGTTCCTTTGCCATGGTGATAATATTCTTTAAGATAGTACGCGACTTTGAGTTTCCAGAAAATCCCGACAGGAATTTCATATCGATTTTCATCATATCAAAATCATATTCTTTAAGAACATTCAAGCCTGAATAACCTGCACCAAAGTCGTCGAGCCACAAAGCATAGCCATTCTTGCGGAACTCTTTAAGAATTGCTTTTAGCTTTTCATCATTTTCAGAAAGAGTACTTTCGGTAACTTCAATGTGAATATATTTTTTGTCGACGTTATATTTTTGCAGTAATGCTTCAACATCAGCCGCCAGATTAATAGAATCAAAATCCCGTCGCGAAAAGTTTAAGGAAACTGGAATAAGCGGAAGGTTTCGTTCTGTTATATGAACAAAATGCTGGCACACCTTTTCTACAACAAACAAATCAAGCTTATAAATCTGATAGTATTCCTCGAGTGTTTGAATAAAATCGGCAGGTGATAAAAATCCGTACTGAGGATCTTCCCAACGAGCAAGTGCTTCAAGGCCACAGAGCTTTCCATTTTTTGCATTTATAACCGGCTGATAAAAAACCTTGATATATTCATTTTTGATAGCGCTATCAATATTGTTTATGATGTACTGCTTCTTCTGAAAATCATTTGCCATAGAACTGTCATATTCACAGTAATCACGATTATAGCGCTTTTTAATTGTATAGCAGGCATAACGGGCATGATCGCACGCAATAAGTGGAAGGCATTCCCTACTCTCTGGTCTGTAGCTTCCTACCTTAAGTCCAAGCATAATGTCATATTTTGAATCGAGCATTTTCTGGCGCAAGATATTTAATTTTTCTTCAAGTCCTTCATTCTTTGTAAGAACAACAAAGTTATCGTTTGAAAAATGCGCAACAATAGAATCTTTAAAAACTTCATTTGTCATATCGGCAAAGTTTTTCAAGAAAGCGTTACCTTCCCAAAAGCCGTACTTCTCGTTCAAAATCTTAAAGTTCTCTATATCCAGAAACAGAAAAATCAGCTTTTCAATATCTACTTCTTTATTGTGCATGAGCTCAAGTGCCTGACTTCTGAAATAATGCATGTTTGCAATTCCAGTAACTTCATCACTTATTGAAAGCTTAAGCAGAATGCCCTGAGTATGTTCAAGCCGTTCATCCTTTTGAGCTTCTTTAATTTTTTGATGGTAAGCATTAATTGCACTCATTAATATAGAAATAAATACAATAAAAAGATTTGTTTTTGTTGCATAAGTTGCAGGAAGATATTTATTACAAATATAGAAGAAAATTGCATATGAACAACCAAGCAGCAGGAATGAATAAATTGGACGCCAAACAACAAAACAGAAAACAAAAATAGTCATTGTCATGAGCGTAATAAACTGCTCACCTTTTTTATAATCAAGGAAGGAAATATAAATACCAAAAATAATTGCCGTTACAGAAAAAATGTATTTCAGAACTTCCCATAATTTTCTGTTTGAAGTTTTGTTCTTGGTATGTCGGATAGAATAAATTAAAAGTGCAAACGCTGCCAGAAAGAGCACAACAAAACAGGTCAAATGAGTTACAAACCATTGGGTAGATCTCATTGTATCTGCAGATAACTGACGAATTGTTATGCTTGCAATCATATATAATTCAAGAATAACTACAACTGACGAAACATATATACTTGATCTTATATTTGAATTGTCAAAATAATCTGCTATATATTTAGTACGTTTTTCGAGGCCAAAAAAGTTTTTTAATGTACCAAGCCAATTTTTATGTTTCATATATATATTATAAATCCGAATTTGAGAAAAGAGAAATTCTTTTTTTCTACTATTTTCTAACCTTCAAAAATTTGATAAAATTGAAATACTATGGATTTGATTAAGAAACTCGACGAATGCGAAAAAAGATTCAAGGAAGTGTCTGATTTAGTAATGGATCCTAATCTTGTAAAGGACCCAAAGAAATATAAAGACACTATGCGCGAACATGGATATCTTACAGAAGTTTGTGCCCTTTATGATGAATACAAAAAAGTTCTCAACGGAATTAAAGATGCCAAAGAAATGATTACAAACGAAGATGACGCCGATATGCGCGAAATGGCACGTGAAGAACTTAAAGAACTTGAAGAACGTCAGCCAAAACTCGAAGAAGAAATAAAGCTCAAACTTGTTCCGCCTGATCCTCTTGATGAAAAGAACATCATTCTTGAAATTCGTTCTGCCGCAGGTGGAGACGAAGCAAGTCTTTTTGTACGCGATCTTTGGGAAATGTATACTCATCTTGCAGACCGTCGTGGATGGAAAACAGAAACACTGGAAGCCCAGGAAACAGAGGTTGGTGGTTTCAACAAAATCGTAACTTCAATTTCGGGCAAATTTGTATATGGAACTTTGCGCTGGGAATCAGGAGTTCATCGTGTACAGCGTGTTCCTCAAACAGAATCACAGGGACGTTTGCAGACTTCTACAGCAACAGTTGCAGTTTTGCCGGAAGCCGAAGAAACAGAAATTGAAATTAAACCAGGTGATGTGCGCATAGACGTAATGCGTGCTGGGGGCCCTGGTGGACAGTGTGTAAATACAACAGACTCTGCAGTCCGTCTTACTCATATTCCAACAGGACTTGTAGTAATTCAGCAGGACGAAAAGTCACAGATTAAGAATAAAGAAAAGGCCTTCCGCGTTTTACGTGCCCGCTTGTTTGACCTTGAAGAAAGCAAAAAACAGGAGGAACGTGCAGCCGCTCGAAGCAGTATGGTTGGTAGTGGTGCCCGTTCAGAAAAAATTCGTACCTACAACTTTCCGCAGGATCGTGTTACAGATCACCGCATAAATTACAGTGCACACAATCTTCCTTCATTCATGATGGGCGAAATGGATGATATGCTTGACGCACTTAACGTTTATGCAAAAGAAGAACAGCTTGCAGCAGATGTAACAACACTGGAAAGTAACGCATAACCAAACCCCATAAGGAGAGACTTTATGGAAAACTACACAATTAGAACATTTAAAACTTTCGCAACAAAACAACTTGAAAAAGTTTCTACTACACCAGAGCTTGATGTAGAAGTTTTACTTCAGCATGCAATGCATTATGATAAAACTCAGATTCTACTATTCTCTGATAATCATATTCCAGACGGACAGCTTGAATGGCTTTATAATGCTATAGAAAAGCGAAAGAATGGAACACCTGTTGCATATATTACAGGCCACAAGGATTTTTATGGTTTTGATTTCCTTGTAACTCCGCAAGTCCTCATTCCAAAGCCAGACACAGAGATTCTTGTAGAACGTGCCCTTGAAATTATCCACGAAAAAATGGAAGACAGTTCTAATACAGAACCACTCACAATCTGCGACATGTGTACAGGCAGCGGCTGTATTGGTATTTCTGTTATGAAGACTCTTTATGCAGTTGATAAAATTCCTGTAGATAAACTTCCTCAGATTACAATGGTAGATATAAGTACTCACGCTCTTGAAGTTGCAAAAAAGAACGTAGCAAGACTTTTACCAGAACAGGAAATTATTAAAAAGTTTAATTTTGTAAGATCAAACCTTTTTCAGAGTGTAGAAGACAAGTTTGATCTTATTCTTACAAATCCTCCTTATGTTCCAAGCAGCATGGTTGATGAACTTTTAGCCGATGGCCGTGGTGAACCAAGACTTGCTCTTGATGGTGATATGGTAATTGAATCTCTTGAAGGAGATGAATTCAATACAGACGGAACAAGTATCATTAAACAGCTCATTATTCAGGCTTGCGAACAACTTACATTTAACGCTACAATTTTAATGGAGACCGGCGAATACAATGCACAGACCACAGCCGATTATGCCGGCACCCTTGGTTTTTCTTCAGAGTTTCACAAAGATCTGGAAGGTCAGCTTAGAGTTGTAGAAATGGCTAGCCTGTAAAAAACTTATACGGGAGGTAAAATGAGTACAAAACAAGTTTTCACATCAGACAAAAGCGACTCAGCCGCGTTGCTCAAAGAATTCTTTGCAGCACACGATTACCTCACCCCAGAAGAACAGACCGAAATTTCAAAGGCATGGGATTTACTTGTAGAAAAATCAAAAGATATGACCCGTTCAAGCGGAGAGCCTTATTATGTACATCCGCTCAGAGTGGCAGACATTCTTTCTCAAAACAAACTTGACTGCCCTACTATTATTTCTGCACTTTTGCATTCAATTAATCAGTACGGTGTTACGACAGAACAGGTACGTGCGGCCTTTGGTGATACAGTTGCTGACATAACAGAAACAACAAACAAAATTTTAAATATTCCAATAAACACAAAAACAATTCATCAGTCTGATGCAATCAGAAAAATGTTTTTTGCAATGTCTGATGATGTACGAATTATTTTTATTACACTTGCCGACCGACTCGACAGAATGCGAAACATAAAAAATATCCGCCGCGAGTATCAGAAGGTTATTGCAGAAGCTTCAATTGCTGTATGGGCCCCTCTTGCAGAACGAATGGGAATGCAGGCCGAAAAAAATGAGTTTGAAGATTTGAGTCTCAAATACACAAACCCGGACGCCTTTTTGCAGATAAAAAACATTGTAAGCCAGACAGCAGAAGAACGCGCAGAATATTTAGGAAAAGCAACTCAGGCAATATTAAAAGCAACACAAAAAGCAGGACTCACAGTTACAATCCAAAGCCGCGCAAAGCATTTCTACTCTATATACCAGAAGATGCGCAAACGCAATAAAGAAGCAAGTGAACTTTATGATTTACTGGCTCTCCGCATTTTGTGTCAGACCGCCGCAGAATGTTATGCACTCGTAGGTATTGTTCACAGCCTGTGGAAACCGCTTGACGGACGTTTTAAAGATTACATCGCAATGCCAAAATCAAACGGTTATCAGTCGCTTCATACAACAGTAATCTGCGAAGGAAAGCCTCTTGAAATCCAGATTAGAACAGTAGACATGCACAACATGGCAGAGCATGGTATTGCTTCTCACTGGCTTTATAAAAAAGGCTCTAACCGTGATCTTGTTGAAGAAGATAAGCTTGATATTATGAACAGGCTCCAGGCGCTCAAACAGGCCTCGCTTTCTGATGATAAATCTTTCTCTGAGCTTAAAGACGAACTCCTTGGCGATGAAATTTATGTATTCACCCCAAAAGGCGATGTAAAACGCTTACGTGCCGGTGCCACAGCCATAGATTTTGCTTATGCCATTCATTCAGGAATTGGTGAAAAAATTGTAGGTGCCAAAGCCGACGGAAAAATCATTCCGCTCAACAGGCCTCTTAAAAATACCCAGATTATTGAGATTATCACAAATCCTCAGGCTCACCCAACCGAAGCCCAGCTGAACATTGTTAAAACAACAAAAGCTCACCAGAAAATCCATTCCTGGCTCATGGCAAATGATCCAACCTTCAGCGAAAGGATAAGTGCTACAACAACTACTACAACAACCGCCGCAGCTGGCACTGAAAATGCAACCTCGGAGCAGCCACAGAAAAAACGCCGCCCAAAACGAGGCATTCCTCCAACCGAAGTTTCATACCCAGAAAAAAAGGTCCTCGTACAGGGTGAAAAAAATGTTTTATACAACCTTGCACAATGCTGCCACCCACACTACCCTGACCTCATTGTAGGCTACGTAACCCGCACCAAAGGCGTCTCAATCCACAAAGCCGACTGCATCATCTACCAGCGCATCCCCAACAAAGACGACCGCAGCATTCAGGTTGAGTGGGATAAATAAAAAAAATTTAAAAGATTATTAATTAAACCCCTGAGAAACATTCAATTGGAATATGTAGAAGTTTAGAAATTTCTGAAGCAGTATATTTTCCATCAGCCAATAATATTTTTGCAGTTTCTATGGTATTTTGCTTGATGCCTTGCTGTAGCCCCTGTTCAAGACCTTTCTTAATGCCTCTATCTTCTGCAGAGGAAATCATAGATTTTTTATCAGACACACTCATCCAATAGCGAGTTTCATGATACCAGTTTATTTCATCTTGACTTATGTTTTTCAAAACTGTTACTGCCATTTGAATCCCCCTGTTATGTTTTGCAAGTTCCTTCACAAAATCCTGTTTTTCAGAACTAGAAGCGTACAAGAAGAATTTACCCCACATTTGGTTTGGTGTCAACAAAGAATAATCGTTGGGCAAAGAAATAATCTTAGGTAATTCCATAAAGATAACATTGAGCATTCCTGCAATTCTCCGACCATTCTGGTTCCTTAGCATGTAATAATTTATACAGTCTTTTTCTGCTTATTAGAAATAAAAGAGGACTTCTTACAAAAAACTTACTTTTTAAAATTATAATTTTTTGTTATATTTAATTTCCGTCTACAATAACGCCAAAATTCACACCACTCCTTTCATTTAAAAAAAACGGAGGATTTTTTTAAATGAAAAAAATCGTAGGAATTATTGCAGCTCTTGCTATGGCAGGTGCTGTTTTCGCTGTGGACATTGCAACAATGATTCATGGTTGGACAGATCTTTTGAGCATGGACTTGGCTACAGATGGAGCTAAACCATCATTCTTGGGAGTTCGTGATCCATTTGATCGCCAGTATGCTTGGTATTCAACAGGTATCAAATTCAGCGTTGCTGCTGACAAATGTGGTGGTTCTTTCGAAGTTAACCATCGTGATGCAGAAGTTATGAGCGTAAATGCTTACGTTCAGCCAACAGATGCAGTAAAGATTGCTGTAGGTAAAATTGGTCTTGCTTCAAACGTAGAAACAATCGACTACACAAAACTTCGTGCATTCGAAGATAGAGAAGGTTGGGCAATCGACCTTACTCCTGTAGACGGTCTTACAATCAACACTATGTTGGTTACTGGTGCAGCTCGCGGTTGGGGCTGGGCTTTCTGGGGATCTAACGGAAAGATTGGTGAAACAGTAGCTAAGATCGGATATTCTGCAGACTTCGGTTCAGTATTCGCATTGATTGACTATGCTGATCCTGTAACAGATATTTCTGCTGGATATTCTGGAAACTTCGGTGGAGTAGGAATCTTCGCTGACTTTGCTTATACAATGAAAGAAAATGCTAATGAACTTGGTGTTGACTTGTTCGTAGACGGACATGCAGATGCATTCGGATACAAAGTATATGTTAAGTTCGCTCGTGGTCTTGACACAGAAGTTAATCAGCTCTGTGCTAAATTCCGCGGATCATTCGCTCTTGACTTCGGAAATGCTTACCTCAGAGTTGTAACTGTAAACGCTCTTGCTGATGAATTCCCAATTCAGGTTCAGCCAGGTCTTGAATTCAACATTGGTGCAGCTTCACTTGACGTTGGATTCCAGTTCGACATGAACTCTGACTTCGATTCAACAAACTTCGGTAACTATGCTGCCGGAGCTAAACAGATCCACATGCCACTCATCTACAGAGTTGTATTCTAATCTGTACACAGCGTGAAATAAAAAAGACTGTCCGAAAGGGCAGTCTTTTTTTTGCTTAAGTGAGTTAAATTGTAAATAAAAAAGGACTGTCATATGACAGCCCTTTTTTATTTATGAATTGATGTATTATTAAAAAGAGTAATAATAGTTTGCCAAGTTTTCTTCAGAAAGAGTATCAACTAATTTCTTTAGCTGGTTTCTTGTAAAATAGAATTTTACAGGAGCAGATTCTCTTGTCGTTGTTTCATTTGAAGCTTCATAATAATCGTTCTTAAAAGGATAATTCCAGATAATAAAATATGGTTGATTTTTTACAAACTCATAACCAAGGTATCCGGTTCCAGTTCCATTGTTAGGAGTTGAAGACTTAAATGTACCCCAGTTTATTTTATAATCAATTGAACCATAGGCATTTTTACCAATATTCTTTTTATTTGAAAGCTTTTTATTTTCAAAATCATCAAAATATTGCTGTGCAGCAGAAGCAATTCTTGCACGGGCATTTTCATCAAATTGTGGAATAAAATAGGCACCCATTATAGAACAACCAAAGCCTGCAAGATTTGTGTTTGCTCTTAAAAGAAAGTTTGCGTCATTCTCAACAAGTCCAGAAAAATCTTTGGTTATAATTTTAGAAGTTTCTTCCATCATAATGAAATCATCTTTATTACCTAATGTAAGTAAATTCTGAGACCATGTTTTTTTAGCTTTTGATTCATTCGATGTAAAGGTTTTTGAACCAGGTTCTTCGTTTTCTTTGATTTCAGATACTTCTTCATCTTGAGTTTCTTCTTCTGTCTCAATTGTTGTAATTGGATTATAACTGTCAGAAGAAATCTCTTCTTTTGTAGACTGACAAGACGAAAGCATTAATAATATTGAAGCTATTGCAGCTGATAACTTAATAGCATTTTTTCTTATACACATAATAACTCCATTTAGTTTTATTTTTTTGCTTATAAAAGTATAGTGGACTTTACTGATATTGTAAACTGTGAGGAATATTTATAAAAAAGAATTATAGAACGTCTTTAATACTTTATACCTCTAGCTTTTAAGAAATTATATAATGTGGCAGAGCTTATATGGAAATAATCTATAATATATGTTTTTGTATATCCATCATTAAGCATACGCCTTATATCATTTTCTTTGGCTGCAAGTTTCAAATTTGAATTTTTACGGCCTTTAGGCCTTCCAAGAGTTTTTCCTTCTGCTTTTCGTCGTTTGAGAGCTTCTGTTGTTCGTTCTGCAATCAGATTTCTTTCTATTTCTGCAGAAATACTAAAAGCAAATGCAAGAACTTTACTTTGTAAATCTTGACCAAGATTGTACCCTTCTTTTACGGTATGAACTACCACTTCATTTTCCATTAGACTATTCAAAATTGACATTATCATAAACATTGAACGCCCAAGTCTAGAAAGCTCTGAACATATAATGACGTCTCCTTTTTGAACGCATTTAATCAGTTTTCCAAGATTCCTTTTATCAGGAGAAACAGTTCCACTTATAGTTTCTTCAATCCACTTATCAATAGTAATATTTTTAGACTTTGCATATTCGATAATCTCAAACCTCTGATTTTCTACAGTCTGCTTGTCTGTACTAACACGAATGTAACCGTAATTCATAATATGACCTCTTTTGTTAAAAAATTTAGAAATTAGTATAGCGCTGTTTAACAAAAACCCAAAGTTTTAATAATAAAGTAACGATTAATTGTATTGTAAAAAAAAAGACTGCCCTTACGGACAGTCTTTTTTATTTCACGCTGTGTACAGATTAGAATACAACTCTGTAGATGAGTGGCATGTTGATTGCTTTAGCTCCAGCAGCATAGTTACCGAAGTTTGTAGAATCGAAGTCAGAGTTCATATTGAACTGGAATCCAACGTCAAGTGAAGCAGCACCAATGTTGAATTCAAGACCTGGCTGAACCTGAATTGGGAATTCATCAGCAAGAGCGTTTACAGATACAACACGGAGGTAAGCTGTTCCGAAGTCAAGAGCGAAAGATCCGCGGAACTTAGCACAAAGTGCGTTTGTTTCAGCGTCAAGACCACGTTCGAACTTAACATATACTTTGTATCCGAATGCATCAGCATGTCCATCTACGAACAAGTCAACTCCGAGAGAGTTAGCATTGTCTGCCATTGTGTAAGCAACATCAGCAAAGATTCCGAGTCCGTCGAAGTTTCCAGAATATCCAGCAGAAATGTCTGTTACAGGATCAGCATAGTCAACCAATGCGAATACTGAACCGAAGTCTGCAGAATAACCAATCTTAGCTGCTGTTTCACCGATCTTTCCATCTTTTCCATAGAAAGCCCAACCCCATCCACGAGGTGCACCTGTTACTAACATTGTGTTGATTGTAAGACCATCTACTGGAGTAAGATCAATTGCCCAACCTTCTTTATCTTCGAATGCACGAAGTTTTGTGTAGTCAATTGTTTCTGTGTTTGACTGAAGTCCAATAGCACCAACAGTAATCTTTACAGCATCTGTTGGCTGAACATATGCTTTAACATTTTCAACTGTTACTACACGATCAACAATCCAATCCCAGCCATCAGTTTTTAATGTTCCATCAGCATTTTTTCCGAGATGTGGTCTTTGTGTATCCAATTCGAAAGAGGCACCACATTTATCAGCAGTTACACTAAATCCGATACCTGTCGAATACCATCTAAACTTTCTGTCAAATGGATCACGAATTCCCAAAAATTCTGGTTTAGCTCCATCTGTTGCCAAGTCCATGCTCAAAAGATTTGTCCAACCATGAATCATTGTTGAAACATCTGCAGCGAAAACAGCTGTTGTCATAAGAGCAGCTGCAATAATTCCTACGATTTTTTTCATTTAAAAAAATCCTCCTTTTTTTTTAAAAAGTTTATACAGGCCAACGACCTTTAACGTATAAACCCTTTTTTATTATCTTAACACGGTATTATGCAGAAGTCAACAAAAAAAACAATAAAAATAACTTTTTGTTTTTTTATATCGTTTAACCTTCTCCTATACCGCATTATTTCCAATAATTGTAGTGAATTTATTTTCGGCATATACCTCTAAAATAATTATATAATCTTTTTATACCTTTTTTCGATATCATGGATTAATTTGTAGTCAAAAGAGTCGGAAAGTGCTATCCATGAGGCTTCAATAATGTCTGCAGAGACTCCTACAGTGGTCCAGCTGGTGTTTCCGTCTGTACTTTCAATGATTACACGGACTTTCGCAGCTGTAGCGGCCTTTGTATCTATAACACGAACCTTATAATCTACAAGTCTGATCTGCGAAACAAGAGGATAGAACTTTTCAAGAGCCTTACGAAGGGCAATATCGAGTGCATTTACAGGTCCGTCGCCCTCCCCTGCTGTAATTTCTATCTGACCATCAACTTCTACTTTAGTCTGAGCACAGCAGCAAACACCTTCTTCCGGTCTTGGATTTGATCCGCTTGTTGTATAATAGTGAAGTTTAAAGAAAGGCTGATACTGGCCAAGAACCTTGCGTACCATGAGTTCAAAGCTTCCATCGGCACCTTCAAACTGATATCCTTCTTTTTCAAGCTCCTTCATGTGTGCCATGATTTTTTCTACAATCTCATCATCCTTTTTTATTTGAGGAGCAAAACGGTTGATTTTTTCTATTATTGTGGCTCGTCCTGCAACTTCGCTCATAAGGAAAACGCGGTTATTTCCTACAACTTCGGGCTCTATATGCTCATAAGCAAAAGGATTTTTAAGAACTGCGTCTATGTGCATGCCAGCCTTGTGTGCAAAAGCAGATTTTCCTACATAAGGAGACTGCTGGTTCATGCTGATATTTGTAATTTCGGCAATCTGATTGCAGATAGCGGTGAGCTTTTTCATATTTCCGGCAGGAATACATTCATAACCCATTTTAAGCTGAAGATCTGGGATGATTGTAGAAAGGTTTGCGTTTCCTGTGCGTTCACCAAAGCCAAGAAGAACTCCCTGAACATGAGTTACGCCTTCTGTTACTGCAACCAAAGAATTTGCAACTGCTAATCCGCAGTCATTATGTGTGTGAATTCCAATCTGAACTTTGTCTGCAAACTTTGAAACAACTTCTACAACAGCTTTACGGCATTCGTCAATCATAAAGCCGCCTTTTGTTTCGCAAAGACAGAGTACCTGTGCTCCACCATCAACGGCAGCCTGCAAAGTCTGGAGTGCATATTCTTTATTCTGTTCATATGCTGTAAAAAAGTGTTCGGCATCGTAGAAAACTGTGCGTCCGTTTTGTTTTAAGTAGGCACAGGTTTCTTTAATCATCAAAAGATTTTCTTCCAATGTTGTTTTGATGATTTCCTTTACCTGGAAATCCCAGGATTTACCAAAAATTACAACAGTTTCTGTCTGAGCATCAAGCAGACTTTGAATCTGGGCATCCTGTTCGCAGGTGGTATCTTTACGTCGGGTTGCTCCAAAAGCACAAATTTTAGCATTTTTTAGCGGCACCTTTTTGATTTCCTGGAAAAATTCCATATCTTTTGGATTACTTCCGGGATTTCCTGCTTCTATATACTGAATTCCTAATTCATCAAGCGACTGGCAGATATGGATTTTATCTTTTACAGAAAAGCTTATTCCTTCGCCCTGTGCGCCATCTCGTAAAGTTGAATCTAGGATTGTTATTTGTTTCATATGCGTCCTTGTGGTCCTTCGACAGGCTCAGGAACCAAGCCTCTTTATTAAATATGGGAATGCGGCTTCAAAGTCTACGCCGTACCAGTTGTAATTTTCGTGGCTCAAGGTTTCTTTTATTGCTTCTACAACAAAATCGGCAGCCAGTGAATATGCGTTTTGTAAAGGAAGTCCTCTCATAAGGGCTCCAGTGAGTACGCTTGCAAAAATATCACCAGTTCCGTGGAAGCTTTGAGGCATTTTTTTATGGAAATACCATGTAAAAGTATCAGAAGCAGAATCATAAGAAGCAATTCCAATTTTTCCGGCAACACCTTTGAGGTCAGCCTGATCTTCTGCAAACTCAACACCCTTGAGTACAATTTTCTGAGCACCAAGAGCGGCGAGCTTTTTAAGAATATCCTTTATATAGTCTTCATCATAACCTGACGGTTTGTAAGGTATGCCTAACAAATAACTTGCTTCTGTGAGATTTGGAACAATTACGTTTGCCTTACCACAAAGTTTAGCCATTGCAAAAGCAAATTCCTGGGTAAAGCCGGTATAAAGCTTTCCGTTATCGGCCATACATGGGTCTACAATTGTAAGAGTATCGCCGCCGCCAAAATCGGCAATGAGCTTGTGCATTAAATCGAGCTGTTCAAAAGATCCGAGGTAACCAGTGTAAATTGCATCAAAATGGATTTTTTCCTGTTTCCAGTGGTCGCAGATTGGCTGAATATCGCTTGTAAGATCGCGGAAAGTAAAGCCTTTAAATGCTGTATGTGTTGAAAGAACGGCTGTAGGAAGAACACTGGCTTCTACACCCATTGCAGAAATAATTGGAAGTGCAACTGTAAGAGAGCACTTTCCTACACATGAAATATCTTGAACTGTGATGATGCGTTTCATAAATACATTTCCTCTTTGGAGGTATAGTATCATATTGAGGGATTTGTTTCTATGTATTATCTGCGATTCTTTTTCTGACGTTTATCAAGGTACATATTTACGTCGGCCTGCTCCAGCGCTTTATCAAAAGCATCTTTTTCGCCCCATGGCATTATGCAGTAACCAATGCTTGCGCTAAAAGGAACAGGACTATTTTTATTGTATTCATCAATTAGAGAATTAAAGTGGCGGATTCTTTCGTCAATTTCTTTTGCGGTATATTTTCCAAGACCTGCAATTACAAATTCATCACCACCGTTACGAACACAAGCTTCTTCTGGAGTTGAAATACGGCGCATTGTATCTGCAATAAAGTTCAGACCTTCATCACCTTTTGAATGACCAAAATTATCATTGAGGAATTTGAGGCCGTCCATATCTGCTACAATTGCAAGCCATTTATCTCCTTTTTTTGCGTGCGAATTCATAATGCTTATTAAATGATTAAGGCCGCGTCTGTTATAAAGATTTGTCATCATGTCGTGTTCAGAAAGAGAAATGATTTTATTTCTTGTACGCGACATTTCGAGCGCATTGTTAACCATTCTTACATAGTTACGGAAAACAAGCCCCGGAATATATTCGAGCGAAAGATTATTTTGCAAAACCATATATCCAAGACTTATTGTATTAAAATGCACAGGGAAGAAATAAAAAACCTGAGGCTCTGAAAATTTTTCTTTTAAGGCAAAATCCGGGAGCATCTGCTTAACAGGAAAAAACCGTTCATGATCTGTGCCGTAGAAAATGTGATTTTGATTTCCCGGATATTTTTTTAATCTGTCGGCAAAGAGGCACATATTCATTTGTTCAGAATAACCGTCTTCAAAATCAGAATCAGAGTCGGCCCAGTTTTGATTTAAGCAAAGGTAAAGATATTCGTACGGCTGAACAAGATATTTTGATTCGTAGATTTTTAAAAGGCACTCCCCTGTTGAAGAAGTTCCTGTAAGAATTTCGTTTGTATAGCTTTCAAAAAGAGTGCCTATTCCAATTCCATTCCATATTTTTTTGTCGTTGAAATTCTGCTGGAGCATATACTGATTTTGACGGATTCTTGAATGTGTATATTCTTCATCTTCAGGACATCCGCAGGTAGCACCAATACAAAGCATTCGTTTGTCCTGCATT
>JBGVAV010000034.1:0-10665 GCA_045224915.1 Treponema sp. | reverse complement strand
AAATGGAGCCTGTGAACCCCAGCGGCTTGGTGTATTTACACCGTAAATGTAGCTCTGGATGCACTGGCGAACCTGTTTTTCTGTAAGGTGATCTGCACGGATAAATGGTGCAAGATATGTATCAAATGAACTGAATGCCTGAGCACCTGCCCATTCGTTCTGCATAATACCAAGGAAGTTTACAATCTGATTTACGAGTGTAGAAAGGTGAGTAGCTGGTGTTGATGTGATTTTATCTGGAACACCGCCCAATCCTTCTGCAATCAACTGACGAAGTGACCAACCTGCGCAATATCCGCTGAACATTGAAAGGTCATGGATATGGAATGCTGCAGTTTTATGTGCTTCGGCAATTTCTTTAGAATAAATATTGTTGAGCCAGTAGTTGGCTGTGATTGTACCTGAGTTGTGGAGAATGAGACCTCCAAGCGAGAAGTTTACGTTTGCATTCTCATTTACACGCCAGTCGCTCTGACCAAGGTAGCCGTCCATTGTTTTGTTGATGTCTACCATGAGGTTTTTAGCATCACGTACTGCTTCGTGGCGGGCACGGTAAAGAATGTAGGCTTTAGCAACTTCTACTTCGTTTGCCTCAATGAGTACGCTTTCTACAATATCCTGAATTTCTTCAATTGCAGGAATTGAATGCGCACGCGCACCGGCTAACTGCAGGCGAAGCTTTTCTTCAACTCTGTCTGTTAATGCTGATGCTCTGTCTGGATCTTTTTGTTTCTCGACAGCTTCAATTGCTTTGCCAATAGCTTTTTCGATCTTTGTGCGATCGTAATCTGCTATTTCTCCAGAACGCTTTACTACTGATTTAATAAAGCCCTTTGTCTCTGAGTCGGAACTGGAACCTAAGAAATTCCGCCATTCCGGAAAGATTGACTGTTCACTCATTTTTCCCCTCCATGCCTATTCGGCACCCCTTTTATTAATATTTTTGACTTCTGTAATAAATTCATCAAGATCCTCAAAATGCTTATAAACAGATGCGAATCTGATGTATGCGACCTTATCGATACTGAATAGTTTTTCCAGCACCAGTTCGCCTAATTCAGCGGTTGAGATTTCGCGTTCATCTTTTCCTATTTTGATTGCCTGGTCTTCGATATCGTTAGAAATCTGCTCGACCATGACTGTAGGAATGGGACGTTTCTCGAGAGCACGGTCAATTCCTTTTTCGAGCTTAGAGCGGTCAAAAGGCTGACGTCTTCCGTCTCTCTTTACAACCATAAAAGGTTTTTCGTCAATGCGTTCGTAGCTGGTGAATTTATAACCGCATTCCTGACATTCTCGTCTGCGGCGGATGCTTTCCCCGTGCATCAGTGTTCTTGATTCAAGAACCTTGTCTTCTAAACTCCCACAATAAGGACAACGCATTTTTTATTTCCTTTTTGAATTAATAATACATTTAGTGTCGTTATTACATAATATAACACTAGATGTGATAAAACAAGTGAATTCGTACTAAATTTGCAAAAATATTTTAAACTTTTTTTCTTGACAAAATGTGGGTTATGTGCATAGTAGCAAAATTCCGGGGGATTTGGAAAATTTTTTATTTTTTATGTTTTTTATGCTTTGCTTTTTCGAGTTTTTTAAGTAACTTTTTCTGTTTTTTAAGCAGTACTGGCTTTTTGCGCTCAGAAGGAATGTAATCATCATATGTAAATGTGCAGGCCATGATAATTGAAACAAGAACAAATAATGCAAGACAGCTGTAAGGAAGCCAGTTTCCAAAGCGTGCATAAGGTGTTAATTCACGTTTGTATATTGGAACATCAAAAGCAAGCGAAGAATCTTCAAAAAGCGGCTGATCTGCAATTATTGTACCTGCAGGGTTTACTACAACAGAATAACCAGCGTTTGTTGAACGTATAAGTGTTGTTCTGTATTCAATTGCCCTGTAAGAAGCAATGCAGAAGTGCTGATATTCACTTGATTTTTTGAGTGACCACGAATCATCTGTAAGATTTATGAAAATTTCAGCTCCATTAAGGAAAAGCGGGCGTATAACATCTGTAAAAGAGTCGTCAAAGCATATTGGAGCACTTATTCTTACAAGCGGCTGTTCGTTTTCTTTTGCAACATCATATGGAATGCTTATATTTATGTTATTTACACGCGGAGTTGTTTTTTCCCCGTAATAGCTGCATGGAATTTCAAAATAAGTCAGCTGTTCGCCCTGAGTCCAGCCGGCAGAAATGCCTACTACCTTTTTGAAAATCTTTTGAATTATAGGGTTATCTATGCCAGGAATTGACTCTGCAAAAGGCACAAGATGAAGCTTTCCGTAATATCCGCGGAATTGAGCGTCAGAATCAAACATTGCGGCACAATTGTAATATTTGTGAAACGGTGTTTTTTCAATTACAGTTTTTCCGTCTTCATCCTTTATCTTTTTTTGTGTATACGAAGTTTTACGGTAAACAGCTCCAGTAAGGAATGGAATTTTATAATTCTTAAGAAATTTTATAAGAGGATAGTCTACAGGCTCCCATTGATAAGACTCATAAGCCCCTGGGAAAGATCTTTGCAGGGAACCTTCGCTCCAGACAATCAGCTGAGGCTTTTTTCCAAGCTTTGAAAGTTCATCAAGTCGTTCCATTGTAAGCTTTTCTGATTTTAATACAGTTTCAGAGTCATCATCATCTAACCACGGGTTATGGTTTTGCTGAACCATTACTGTAGAAAGCGTTTTGTCTGGCACACGTGGCTTTTGATATTCCCAGTTTCCCCAGAAAAGTGTAATTGCAAAAAGAATTGAAAAGGTTTTAGCAGCATTTATTACAGGCAAAAATCCTTCTAACTTGTAATCTGGGAATACTTTATACGAGTTTATAAGGCATAAAGCGGCTTCTGCAACTATACAGTCAAACATAACTGTGAGAAAGGTTATTCCGTAAGTTCCCGTAATTGAAGCAAGCTGTGTAAATGCATGCCATCTGTACATTGCAGAAGAGATTGTTCCCCACGGATATCCTATGAAACCTGTTGATTTTACCCATTCGTAAAGTGTATACAGGGCCGAAAAATACAGTATTCTGAATGCGGAATCCTCGTAAAAAGGCTTTTTAATTGAAAAAGGAGCAAGATCTCTGTACGGATGCGGATAACGCGAAAAAGGAACATATATAAAAAGTGCCATAATAGCACCCTGAGCCGCAGTTCCAAGTGCAGAGGCTCCAAGTGTAAAAATGGCAAAATCCTTAAAATAAGCAAGCCAGAAGCTTGATGTCATATGTGTTGTAAAGGATTGTATGAAGCCAAAAAGAAAGGCCTGCTTAAAGCTTTTAGCATTTTTTATAGCAAAATAATACGGAATGATAGCAATAAAGGCATAAAAAGGATTTCCGAGTAAGAACAACTCGTTTGGTATGCCCAGAGTGAGCAGGAGACCGGAAAAAACTGAATAAAAAACTTGTAAAATCAAGGTCATTATTTTATAATAGAATATCTATATTTTTATTTGTTGTCCTTTTTGAATATAACGCTCTTAATCAAAAAATGCAATAAAAAGAAGTGGACAAAAAAAAAGTGAAGGTGTGGGGGATTTAAATTGAAAGTACTTAATGATGTTCATAATATTGAATACGGAAAGAATCCGGATATTGCTGTAAAGGCTCCGGGGCGCTTTCACCTCATTGGCGAGCATTCGTGGTTTTTCAAAGATAAAACCTTATCGATGGCAGTAAACCTGCCTGTATATGTTGCAATTTCTAAACGCGATGATCTTTCTCTAAAGTTTTATTTTCATCAGCTTAATGAAAGAAAAAAGGCAAGTCTGTCTACCTTAAAACTCAAAAAAGAAGATAGATGGGCAAATGTTGTAAAGGCTATAATCTCAGGATTTATTTCTATGGGCTATGACCTGTTTGGTATGGATATTACTATTTTTAGCGAAATCCTTCCTTCTGCAGGCTTTGGAATTACTTCTGCCATAAAATGTGCCTCTGCAATGGCAATAAATGAGCTTTTTGGACTAAACTGCAATGAACAGCAGCTTTTACAGGTTATTGAACGCGGAAACAGACGCTTTTTGCAGACAAACAACTATATTGCAGATAATTTTTCGGCTCTTTTTTCTAAGAAAGGAAATCTCATAATAACAGATCATAGTAAATCTACCTGGGATTATGTTCCGTTTAATTTTGAAGATAAAAAAATATTCCTTGTAGATACAAAAGTTCCTCGTATATCTGTATGGGATGAAGAAACTCTTTTTGAACCTCAGAATGCATTGTTTTTAGGTGATTTACGTGAGCATAAGAACAATACTTACGGCGGATGGCAGTATGTAAACAGCATTACAGATATAAACGAAGAACTGGTCGAAGTAAGTGAAGATGTAAGACGTAAGCTGCTTTGTATTATCCGTGAACATAATGATTTGCTTGAAGCTCGTGAAGGTCTTGAAAAGGTTGATTTCTTTAAGTTTGCAAGAGCTGTAAACCATAGCCATGAAAGCATGCGCGATATGTATAATATCTCTTGTCCTGAAATTGACTGGGTATTAAAACGCGTAGGAGAGCTTGAACCAAATCTCGAAATGATTACTAACCCTGTTTCATGCGGAAGAATTACCGGAAAAGGCTTTGGACGCTGTCTTTATGCAATTATACGACAAAGCGACGAGGATAAATTCAAGAAAAAGATTCTGGAGTTTGAAAAAATCTTCCAGTATCATCCTGAAGTTTATGAGGTTGTTCCGTCAGAAGGAACAGTTGTCGTAAAGGACTAGCAGACTGATAATCGGTGTTTTTGCATAATATAGTAGACTATAAGGACTTTTGGGTGTAAAATATATAAAAAGTTAAGTGGGTGGGACCAATGGCTGATAATATTTTAGGGCAAGGCATTTCTCTTTACAGACAAAAATCTTACACAGGTGCGCTTTCTTTTTTTCTGTCTTTACCGGTAGATTGCGGGGCAGATAAAAACGAAATTGCTTATTATCTTGGACTTTGTTATGCAAAGCTCCAGCGTTATGATGATGCACTTTTATACCTTGAACAGGTAGTAACATCGGGTACACATCTTGAACGTACCTTACAGTGCCGATTTTTGCTTGCCGTAATTTATGCCCTTTCTGGACGCCGTCGTCTTGCCGATTTTGAGTTGAATAAGCTTTTGGAAACAGGATATATGACTCCATCTGTATATGCAGCAATTGCATTTGTTGCATGGGAGCAGAATGATACAGAAAAGTGTCTTGCATATTACGAAAAATCCCTTGAAGAAAATCCTCATAACCTCACATCTATGAATGGTCTTGGATATGTTCTTGCGTGCGAGGATAAGGATCTTACAAGAGCACTTTCATTATGTAAGCAGGCAGTTAATTCTGCGCCAGATTCTGCAGCCTGTTTAGATTCACTTGGCTGGGTTTATTATAAGCTTGGTTTATACGATGATTCCAGAAAATATCTTGAGCAGGCAGAGATGCTTGATAGGGATAATCCTATAATTGCAGAGCATATAGAATTGCTCAATAAGGCAGGCCGCTAATGAAAAAGTTTTTAAGCCTTGTTTGTTTATGTTCAGTTTTTTTCTGTCTTTATGCACAGCAGACTACAAATAATGCGGGACTTAAGGTTCCTGAAGAAAGAATCAGAAGCGGTGAAGAAGGTTTTGCTGCCGAAGAATTCCGAAGAGGCGTACAGGCTTTTTATAAAGGCTCCTACAATGATGCAATAGTTCAATTTGAAAAAGCGCTTTCATACCTGCCTGATGATAATCTTATTCTTGAATGGCTTGGAAAAGCATATTACAAGGCCGGCATGGAAGGTACAGCTCTTTCTTACTGGCAGATTGCTTCTGATAACGGCTATGGCGGACTTTTGCTTGATAATAAAATTGAAGTTGTAAAAGAAAGACGAATTACCGGAGATTCTACAGATAAGCTTATGAGACTTTCGGAGTCAGGAAGCTTTGAAGGTAATGTAAACGGCAACCTTATTTTTTCACAGCCGGTTTCTGTACTCCCTGATTATGACGGAAGCTTCTGGGTAACTGCTTACGGTTCAAATGAACTTTTAAAAATCACACTTAACGGAAAAGTTATTGAACGAATTACGGGGCCTCTTACAGGTTTTGACAGACCACTTGATATAATCCGTCTTGCAGATGGAAATATGCTTATAAGCGAAAGCGCCGGTGACAGACTTGCGCTTCTTAATGATAAGGGAAAGTTCATAAAATACATTGGCTCAAAGGGTAGAGGCGTTGGTAATGTTGTAGGCCCTCAGTTCCTTGCAGTTGATTCAATGGGAAGAATCTATGTAACCGATTACGGTAACCGCCGTGTAGACGTTTTTGATGCAGAAGGAAACGGCTTATATTATTTTGGTCAGAAATCAAGCGATTTTGCGGGGCTTAAATGTCCTACAGGAATTGCAGTTATAGAAGACAGCGTTTTTGTTGCAGATGAAAATACAGGCTGCATTTATGAGTTTGACAGAAACGGAAACTTTATCCGCGACCTTGTAGAAAAAGACACCTTTGATAAACCAGAAGCAATTAAATACTGGAACGGCTCTCTTGTTGTAAGCGACAGAAATAAAATTGTTTCGGTTGATATTTCTACAGGTTCAATTTTTGAATATGCAAAAACAGGAAATGCTCCAAGCCGCGTAACTGCTGCTGTTCCAGATGTTAATAACAATGTAATTGTTTCTGATTTTACTGCAAATGAGATTTATGTAATGTCAAAGGTTCAGGAACTTGTTGGAGGCCTTTTTGTACAGATAGAACAGGTTGATGCTTCAAGGTTCCCTGAAGTTACAGTTGAAGTTAAAGTTGAAAATAGACACCGCCAGCCTGTAGTAGGGCTTGAGCTTGAAAACTTTTACTTTACCGAAAATAAACGAACTGTTTCAAATCTTCAGTTTATTGGAAGTGCCGCAAATAATACTTTTGCAGATATAACAATAATAATTGACCGCTCTTCTTCTATGAAAAATTATTCCGAAGAGATTGAAACTGCTGTAAAAGAAATTGCGGCTTCGATGAAAGGACGCGGTTCGCTTCGTGTAATTTCTGCAGGTGCAATTCCTGTAACTGAATATGCAGGAAATCCTGATGGAGTTGCTGACTTTACAATGGAGGCTTTGAAAAATCCTAGTGCAAAGGCTGTTCCTGTAGATTTAGCGATTCGTCTTGCTGCAAATGAATTGATTAATGCTGCTAAAAAGCGCGCCATCATAATGATTTCTGACGGCAACGTAACAGACAATACTTTTGCAAAATATACACTTTCTGAGTTGTCTGCATATCTTAGCAACAATGCAATTGACTTTTCATTTATACAGGTTGCTCAGGGTGCTGTAAACCGCGAATATGATTATCTTATAAACAATACTTCTGGTCAGGATTATTATGTTTTCCGTCCTGAAGGTTTAAGCTCAATTGTGCGCGATATTATAAATATTCCGCAGGGAACATATCAGCTTAAATATGTTTCTGCATTACAGAAAAACTTTGGTCAGAGTTATCTTCCTGTAGAAGCAGAAGTTTATTTGATGAACCGCAGTGGTCGTGATGAATCCGGATATTTTGCGCCGCTTGAATAGTCTTTAGAATTCGGCCTTTAATCCTAACTCGTAATTCAATCCAACTCTAAATGTCTTGTACTGTTCGTAGCCAAAAGAAAGACCTGCACCCGAGCTAAATGTATAATTTTTCAAGAAGGAAATTTCTGATGTTCTTAGATAAGAGTAAATTTCTTTGTGAGTTTTATTTTGTGTGGAAAGTGAAATATTAAAAGTGTCTTTTACGGTTGGCGACAAATTCATTGTGTTTGATTTTTGCCAGACTAAATGTGTTAGCATGAGAAGAAGACTTTTTTCTGTTTTTCTGTTCCATACCGATGAAGTTTTAAAAGACCAGTTTATGTAATTATCAAAGTAAAAATCGGTGCTTACAGTAAGGATGTTTGCGGTTTCAATATAAAAAGTCAAAAGCTCTCCAAATGAAATCTGGAACGAAGGGGTTGAAGTATCTGGAGTTAATTTGAAAATTGCCTGAACAAAACCTGTGTATTCATCCTGTCGGTACCAGTCAAAGGTTTGTAGAATACTGTCTGTTCCAAAAAGATTTATGAAATTAGAATTTATTCTTGTCTTTAGCTGGTAAACATCAGATTGTGAAACTTGTGTATGAATTAAATCTCGTGAGATTCCTGTTGTGGCCGAGATTGGAATGTATAAATCTTTAAGATCATTGAAAAGCTTGCGGCGCCATGTAAAATTATATTCAATGTTGCCAGAACTGGAGCTTCCTGTTTCAAAGATTTTATTTTGCACTGTTCTGTCAAAGAACGAATAAACAGGGATAGTCTGGTAGAAAAATGAAAAATCCTTTTGCTCATTAAAAAGATATGAGATGTCGTCTGTGTAATTTTTATTGTCTGTGTTTTTTTGCTGTACTGACTGTTGCCTTATAAAATTAAATGAAAAGGCATTTGCTTTAGTTGAAAAAGGAATAGAAAACTTAAAATTATCAGAAGTTAAAAAAGCGTGTTCGTCATCGTTTTTATTTTTGCCGGACAATTCAAATGTAAGCTCTGGCGAAAGCTTTAATAATTCGTATGAAGATTTATATTGTGTGTAAAAAATTTCTTCACGCTGAGATTTTTCGTTGCCTTGTGTAAACTGAGCTTTTGAAATGTCATACCACGAATCAAAGTAATTTGTGTTTTGTGAAGTGATTGTGTTAGTGTTGTCTAACAGTTGTTTTTGTTCTGTGGAAAATCTTATAATGCCTGTATGAGAAGATGACTTTGTTTTAAAAGAAACAGAACTTTCTGCAAGATAGTTTTGCGTATTTGTAAGTTCTGTGTTTTTTGAGCTTGCCTGTGCCAAAAGCTTAAATGGTCCAGGGGTTAATGTAAAATAATCTTTCTTTTCTAATTCGTCATTTGAGAAGCGATAGATTTCGCCAAAATCAATAATGTTAAAAAGAGGTGTGTCTGTTTTGAGAAGGTGGCCTGCCGATTTTAAATCAAGATAAGAAAGCGCCATGTCGCCGCCAATATTTATTCCAAATATTTTATACGAACCTTTTACATTTGTGTTTACATAATCAGAAGCTTTGGTGCCGTTTTTTGTATTTATTGCGAAGCCTGTAGAAGAGACTGCCTGTAAATCTGCTGAATCATTTTGAAATTGTATACCGGCTTCGTTTTTTGTTATAAAGGCTGTGTCTGTTTTTTGCTGCGTTTCAATTGCTGTAGAAACTGCTTCCCATGCTTTAAGATTTTTTGTGTTATAAGAAAGACCTGTTGTTAATGCAGAGAAGGAGTTTTTTTCTTCTACATCTGATTGTTCAACAGCCTGATATTTTCCGCCAAAGCTAACATCAAACTTTAAGTCTGGAAGTATGTTGTATACAAAACCAGTTCCTGCTGTAACAAAACCATTTTCGGCGTCGGCACTTTCTTCTTCGTATACAATATAAATCTGGTCCAGCTCATTTACACTTTCATTTAATGTTACAAAGCCTGTATTGCTGTCGTATACTGCACCAGAAAGCAAAACTCCGTTTTTATAAACACGCACAGAACCTGCAGAGGCCTTTTTACCAATATCATAATAATTTGTAGGAGTATATTTTCTTTGTGTAAAAACAAGTTCAAATTCTTCCTCGGCTTCATCTTCATCAATTTCTTTTGAGACATAATCTTCAAGATAAATGTTTGGAAAAATTGTAGCAAAAGGGTAGCGGTATGCTGGTGACATTACATCAGATGCCATATCCATATTACTTCGGATTTTTACTTCTGCATATTTTTGTGTTACATTAAAATAATCGTTTTTTGAAAAATAAAAATCATCCTTTAAACTAATATAAAAATCATTTTGAGTTGTGTTTGCCTTTCTGTTTTGAATAAAAAAATCTGTTCCTGCTTTTTCGTAAATCTTATATTTGTTTGCAATAAGATATGGAGAAAAGCTTTGAGGACTTTGAATTATAAATGCAGTTGTTGAGTTTACTGTCATTGTCATGGAATCAAAATCAAGCTTTGAATAATCGGCAAGATTTATAGTTTGGGTTTGCGTCTCTGAGCTGTTGAAGAAAGCCTGAATCTTTCCGGCAAAGCTTTGTTTATCTGAATAACTACCTGTGTCCTGCAAAAGAGTTTGGCATACAGAAGAATCATCAAAGGTAATGACTATATAAGGAATGGTGTCGTTTTCTATAATGTTCCATACAGAATCCGAAATTACAAGAAGATTTTTTGTACTGTCAATTACGTATTCTGCGGGCAAAAGTTTCTGGAAGTTTTTACCCTTTTGATTTTTATATTTGCCGGCACGCGATTCGATGTATACATCTGCTATGTGAAAAATCGCATCACCAGGAATTACAAACTCGCTTGAATATGCAAAAGAATAAAGCTCTGTAGTAGTGTCTGTTACACTGTTGTTTCCATAAAAAAGTGCTGTTTTTTGTTCGGTCATATCATAGCGCAAAAGAAAATCACCTGACCATTTTTTATTTTCAAAATCGTCAAAGTGGAGCATAACTCCAGGTGCTTCATTTTTTCCGCCGGATAATGAATAGCCTGTTAGTGCCGAAGAATAATAATCAGGAAATGTAATGTTTCTGTTTGAAAATTTAAATTCCTGAAGATAACCGTCTCCGTTATATCCGAGTGTATAG
>JBGVAV010000033.1:0-16947 GCA_045224915.1 Treponema sp. | reverse complement strand
CGTATTCTCTGTACTAACCCAAATATATACAAAAAGGCATCCACCACCAGCGCGCCTGTAAAGATCCATGTGTATGTATTCATATATATAATATTAGATTATTTAAAGAATATTTACAACAAAATCTTTTTGCTATTAGAACCAAGCGAAAACAAAAATACGCAAGCGCAGCGGAGCGGCAAACAACATCTGGGGCTGACGAGCGAAGCGAGATTAATGGTTTACCATACAGCCCCAGCAGTTGTTTGCCGATACGATGCGCGGAAGTATTTTTGTTTTCCCCCTGATCCAATATCCCTAAAGAAATTTTAAAATAAATATAATATTTTACTTGACATAATACTATATTATATATAATATTATATATATAGAATACTTGCGAGGAGGTATGGATGGTTTTTACAACCGGTTCTGCGCTGCTGGACGCCGTCGTTCTTTCTGTTGTCAGTTTGGAAGGAACATACGGTTATAAAATCACGCAGGATGTCCGGCAGGTTATGGACGTTTCCGAAAGTACACTTTATCCGGTGTTGCGTCGTTTGCAGAAGGATGGATTTTTGGAAACTTATGATATGGAATTCCAGGGAAGAAACAGACGTTATTATAAAATTACTTCCAATGGAATGATTTTACTTGATAAATACCGTTCGGAATGGGTATCTTATAAGAATAACATAGATAAGATCCTTATGGGACAGTAATAGAGAAGGGGGATTTTACAATGACAAAGAAACAGTACATGACTGCACTTAAAAACAATATTCAGTCATTAACACTTGATGAACAAAAAGAGGCTCTTCAGTATTACGAAGATTATTTTGAAGAAGCTGGAGATGATAAAAAAGTAATGGAAGAACTTGGATCTCCAGAAGATGTTGCTAAAGTAATCCGTGAACGTTTTTCTAATACACTTGTTGGAAAAGAATCAAAATCAACTGACCAGGATGACTCTGATTCTTCAACAAGCTCTTCAGAAGCAGGACGTTACGAAGCTCTTTACTATGAGTTCAAAACTGCTGATGTTAAGAACGTAGAATTCAGCTTTGGCGCCGCAGAAGTTGTTATGATTTCTGGCGACAAATACAGCGTAGAAACAAGAGGTATTTCAAAAGAAAATCTTTTGTGCCGCCTTGATTCAGAAAAAACTCTTGTTGTAAAAAATCTTAACAAGCTTTCGGGCTTTAATTTCTTTAACCATCATGACAGACCTGGAAGAATGGTTCCAAGAATCCTTATTACTGTTCCAGAGGGTGCTTCTCTTGGAAGATTCAAGGCTGCAATTGGTGCCGGAAACTTTGTTACAAAAGACATTTCAATTTCTTTTGACAAAGGTCACATTGATGTAGGTGCCGGAAACTTTGTACTTAAAAAGATCCATGGCAGCGAAGTTAATATGCGTTGTGGAATGGGTAACCTGAACGTTGAAGGTTCTCTTGCAGGAGTTTGTAATATTGACTGTGGTATGGGAGCAATCAAACTTAATCTTTCTGGAAATGCCAGTGACTATTCTTACGATGCAAAGGTTGGACTTGGAGACTTTAAGTTCAATGATGACAAGCGAAGTGGTGTATGCCAGGTTTACGCAAACAGCCGCAAACAAAATCATTTTTCTGTAAACTGCGGAATGGGCAGCGTAAATATTGTGATGAAATAACTTGAGGAGATGATACAAAATGAAAAAGCTTAAGAAATCAAATAATAAGGTTATATGTGGTGTTTGTGGCGGTCTTGCAGAATACTTTGGAATTGATGCAACTATCGTTCGCCTTGTAGTTTGTGTACTTTCATGCATTTGGGGCGCAGGCCTGATTGTTTACATTGCCGCTGCTCTTATTATGCCATCGGCAGAAACAGCAGATTTATACAATGACAATGTTGACAACCTTAAAAGTGCCAACGTAAACGAAGGTGAAGCTTCAGGCAGTTCTTCAAAGAAAAGCTCTGCCAAGCCAACTGCCGAAAAATCTGGCGACGAAGTTCCACACTCAGACGACGAGTTTGATTCATATTTTAAGAAATAAAGCTCCCACACAATTTCAAAACGAACTTTAACAAATCATAAATTAGGTAAATTAAACGTTTTAATTTACCTAATTTAGAATATTTTCCACTATTTTTATATAAAAATTCAATTTTTCTTCTATGAAAATCCTAGATTATGTGATAATATTGTAATATTATGGCAAAACTAAAAATCAATAAAACCTTACGAAACTTTTTGATTGTCGTAGCTGTAATCATTCTGTTTTTCGTATGTACCAAACTGGTTCCTGAAAAGAAACTTAGTGAAAAGTACGAAGGTTTTGATTTGTCAACATCACAGGGTGCCGTATCGGCCGGAAAAACTTACACAGAGTATCAGGCCGAGCACAAAAATGCTAAAACACCAAATCTACAGGTTGCAGTAGACGTTTTTGCATATGATGCTGATAAATCTACCGGAATAACCACGGTTTCGAATTATGAAGGAAAAGACGCTGTTCTTACTGATGAACGCTCTTTTGTTGTGTGGAATGTAGATGTGCCAGAGGCAGGCTTCTACAATATTTCAATGGAATATATCTGTCCTCCGTCAAGAAACGTCGATGTTGAACGCATCCTTTATATAAACGGTGAAATGCCGTTTAGAGGCGCAGATACACTTTCGTTTTCACGTCTATGGAAAGACGGCGGTGAAATCAAATATGATAACCGCGGAAACATGATTCGTCCTTCCCAGGCAGAAACTTTTGCATACCAGCAGATTCGTTTCAAAAGCGATTTAGGCTATGAAGTAGATCCATATCGTTTCTACTTTGAAAAAGGCCAAAACACAATTGCTTTGAAAGCTATAAGCGAACCTGTTGTAATCAGTGCAATCGAACTCTTGCCTTTGAAACAATATTATTCCTATGAACAGTATGTTGCAAAACAGCCTGTTAAACCAGAAAATAATAATGCCAAAGATATAAAAGTTAAGGTTCAGGGTGAAAACTCACTTGTTCGTTCTGATCCATCTTTATTTGCACGTTATGACCGATCTTCAGCAATCACAGAACCATATAGCACAAAAAATACTGTTTTGAACTATGTTGGTGGAGACTCTTGGAAGGCTCCAGGACAGTGGATTGAATGGGAAATTGATATTCCAGAAAACGGATGGTATACAATTTCTCTTAAAGGCCGCCAGTTCTTCCAGCGTGGTTATGTTGCATATCGTTCTATTTATATCGATGATGAAATTCCTATCGACTCTCTTAAAGCAGTAGGTTTCAAATACGGTAATGACTGGCAGTTCAAGACTCTTTCTGATGAAAAGAAAACTCCTTACAAGTTCTATTTTACAAAAGGTAAGCATACAATCCGCCTGGAGGCAACTCTTGGTGAAGTAGGTCCAATTATCAGCCAGATTGAAGATTCAGTTTACCGCTTGAACCTTATTTACCGAACAATTCTTGTTCTTACAGGTACAACTCCAGATGCAGACCGCGACTACGAAATTCACAAGGTATTCCCTGATGAAGTAGAAGCTATGCTTCAGGAAAGCCGCCGTCTTTACAAGATTGTAGATGACTTTGTTGCTGTAACAGGTCAGAAATCAAATCAGATTTCTCCTGCAGAAAACCTTGCTGAACAGCTCGAAAAATTCTACAAGCATCCGGACAGAATTACAAAGAACTTCCAGAACTTTAAAGATAATACAATGACTCTTGCTTCTTCTATGCTTTCGCTTACAGAAACAAAGCTTGATATTGACTACATCTTAGTTCAGGGAGCTGATGATAAAATTAAACCGGACAGATCAAACTTCCTTAAAGATGCAAAACACGAAATTGTTTCTTTCGTAAACTCATTCCTTTATGACTCTGCCGCTCTTGGTAGTACTTATGATGAGAATGATGATCACGTAGTTGAAGTTTGGATTGTAACTGGTCGTGACCAGAGCCAGGTTCTTAAGAACATGATTGATGATACCTTTACTCCTCAGACTGGTATTAAAATCAACGTAAAACTTATCAACCCTGATGCTCTTCTTTCTGCAGTAGTTGCAGGAAAAGGTCCTGATGTTGTTATTTCTACTTACACATCTCAGCCTGTAGATTATGCTTTGCGTAATGCAAACGTAAACCTCATGCGCTTTGATGGCTGTGAAGAAGTTCTTTCATGGTTTAAGCCAAGTGCTTATGAACCATACAAATATGATGGTGGACTTTATGCACTTCCGGAACAGGAAACCTTCAGTCTTATGTTCTACCGCAAGGATATTCTTGATCAGTTTGACCTTGATGTTCCTCAGACTTGGGATGACTTTATAAACATTCTTCCAACACTTCAGTCAAACAACCTCACAGTAGGTGTTCCTTATCCTGATGTAAACAACCTTGATATGACTGTTCTTTATTCTATGATTTATCAGGAAGACGGAAGACTTTATAACAACACCGGAGATAAATCAATTGTAGATTCCGAAGCAGGTATTAAAGCTTTCAAGACATACACAAGCCTTTACAACAATTATGGTATTCCTAAAGTTTATGACTTTATGAGCCGCTTCCGTACTGGTGAAATGCCTGTTGGTATTGCAAACTATACTACATACAACACTATCGTAGTTGGTGCTCCTGAAATCCGTAACCTTTGGGATTTTACATATCTTCCTGGAACAATCAATGAAAGAGGTGAGCTTGACCGTTCAAATGCAGCCGGTGGTGTTTGTACTATGATGATTAAAAACGGTATCAACCTCGACGACCTTGACCTTTCATCTCTTCCAGATCTTGCTTATTCTTCATTCAGTGGAAAGACTTATGAAGACGGTGCAATTCCTGGTGTAGATGAAAAGACCTGGAACAAGGTTATGCATAATGAATCTATCCAGAAAGATGCCTGGGAGTTTATGAGATGGTGGGTATCTGCAGATATTCAGGTTCGCTACGGACGTGAAATGGAAGCTCTTCTTGGTGCTTCTGCACGTTATGCAACTGCAAACATTGAAGCTCTAAAACAGCTTTCATGGAATGCTCAGCAGATTGAAATTCTTGAAAAATCTCTTGATGAGACAATCGGTGTACCGGAAGTTCCGGGCAGCTACTTTACACCTCGCCATATTGTAAACGCTGCACGTAAGGTTGTTAATGAGCAGGAAGATCCTCGCGAAACTCTTATTGATTACACAAGAAAAATCAATGAAGAGCTTACAAGAAAGCGTCAGGAATTTGGTCTTCCTGTAGCAAGGGATTAACAGGAGAAAACGATGAGTGATAAATTAAATAAATATATTGCTAAAAAAAGGCTTATGACTACAGATTTAGTTAGAAATGCCCGCAGGCATACATTCTGCTATCTGTTCCTTTTGCCATATGCAATCTTGTTCATAACCTTTTATGTACTTCCGATGCTCACTTCAATGTATTTTAGTTTTACTAACTATAATATTCTTGAAAAGCCGGATTTTATTGGTGTAAGAAATTATATCAATCTGTTCCTTGAAGACGAAGTATTTACAATTGCTGTAAAAAATACTTTTGTAATTGCTTTAATCATTGGACCGGTTGGTTATATAATGGCTTTTATTTTTGCCTGGCTCATCAATGAGCTTCCTAACTGGATCAGAACTCTCGTTGTATTCTTCTTCTATGTTCCTTCTATTTCGGGACAGGCCTTCAACGTATTCAAGTTCTTCTTCTCTGATGATGCTAACGGTTGGATTAATGCTAAACTTATTCACTGGAATGTTATTCAGCAGCCAATTCTCTTCCTTACTAATCCTGCAAACGTACTTAAGGTAGTTATTCCTGTTATCTTGTGGACTTCACTTGGTGCAGGCTTCCTTTCATTCGTTGCAGGTCTTAAAGGTATTGATAAATCTCAGTATGAAGCCGGATACATTGACGGTGTTCAGAACCGCTGGCAGGAATTGTGGTACATTACACTTCCTAACATGAAGCCTATGCTTTTGTTCGGAGCTGTTATGTCAATTACAAATGCCTTCAGTGTTTGTCAGGTTCCAATGATGCTTGCCGGATATCCTTCTGTAGATTATTGTGCACGTACAATCGTAACTCACTTGTTCGACTACGGTTTCACACGATTTGAGTTTGGATATGCTTCGGCAATTGCAACTGTTTTGTTCCTTACAATGATTTTGTGTAATAAGTTCATTCAGGGCTTACTCAATAGAGTAGGACACTAATAGAGGGGGATGTATATGAGTTCTAAAAATATGTACAAAGACATGACTATACATCACTACAAGCACCGTAGAAAACCTAACCGTTCTCTTGGTGGCGATATTGGTGTATATATTTTCTTGGGTTTGTGTTCAATCCTGATGATTTCTCCTCTTGTATTTGCAGTTTCTAACTCTCTCAAACCTCTTGATGAAGTTTTGAAAAGACCGCCTAACTTCTTTGCTATTCATCCTACCTTTGATAACTTCTCAGACTTGTTCGTTACTTTGAGCCAGGGTTGGGTTCCACTTACAAGATATATCTGGAATACACTTTTTGTAACTGTAGTAGGAACTGTAGGACACGTAATTCTTGCTTCAATGGCAGCTTACGTTCTTGCAAAATATCGTTTCCCTGGTGGAAACCTCTTCTTCCGTCTTGCTGTAGTTGCTTTGATGTTTACAGGTTACGTAACAGGTATTCCTAACTATTTGATTATGTGTAAGCTTCACATTGTAGATACTTACTGGTCAATCATCCTTCCTGCTATTGGTGGTTCTATGGGACTCTTCCTTATGAAGCAGTTTATTGATGGTTTCCCAATGTCTCTTATTGAAGCTGCAAAAATAGACGGTGCACACGAGTTTACAATTTTCTGGAAGCTCGTAATGCCTAACGTTCGTCCTGCCTGGCTTACAATTTCCATTTTCTCTATTCAGAACTTGTGGAATAACCCTCAGACACAGACAATCTATACCGAGTCTAAGAAGATGCTCAGCTATGCTCTTACTCAGCTTGGTCAGAACGTTATTGCCCGTATGGGACAGCAGAACGCTGTTATCGTATTTACAATGTCTGTACCAATTGTATTCTTTATCTTCTCTCAGAGTCAGATTATGGAAACAATGGCTTCATCGGGACTTAAGGATTAGTGCTATGAACAAAAGTAAAATAATTTTATTGGCAGCATGCCTTTTTACACTTTGTACAGGACTTTTTGCCCGCGGTGATACATACATCTATAACTTCTGGGATGAAATTGAAAAGTCTCCTGATACATATCGTGTTTCACATGTATTCTATGCAAATGACCTCAAGCTTGATACACCTTTAAAGAATCCAACTTCTTTGTTTGCATACGGAAACAGCATGTATCTTTGTGATACAGATAATAACCGTATCATTGAGTTTGAATACACAGAGAACAAAACTCTTGTTCCTCTTCGTGTAATTGATCATGTAAATCCAAGTCCGCTTATCGAAAATAACCGCTTTAGTGGCCCTCAGGATATTTTTATCTGCGAAGACGGCACAATGCTTATTGCCGATACAGATAATGGACGTGTTCTTAAAGTAGATAATGATCTCAATTTAATTGATGTTATTACAGAGCCTGATGATCCAACATATGAAAAGGATAAGGCATTCCTTCCAACAAAGGTAATTGCCGATCCTAAAGGCCGTATTTACATTCTTTCAAAGAACGTAAACAAAGGTTTTATTAAATATGAATATGATGGAGAATTCAAAGGCTACTATGGTGCTACAAGAGTTATGGTAAATGCAGCTGACCGCTTATGGAAAAAGTTTGCAACCGAAGCTCAGAAAGCACGTATGGTTTTGTTTGTTCCTACAGAATATTCAAACTGCTATATGGATAACGAAGGCTTTATCTATGCAGTAACAAAATCATTCCAGGAATGGGATCTTCACTCTGGAAAAGCTAAGCCTCTGCGCCGCTTGAATGCCCTTGGAAACGATATCCTTGTTAATAACGGATACGAACCACCAATCGGAGACCTTGAGTGGAGTAATGCCGCTGGTATTAAAGGTTCATCAAAGTTTGTTGATGTAACCGTTCTTGATAACGAAGTTTATCTTGCTCTTGATGAAACTCGCGGACGAATCTTTGCTTACAACAATCAGGGCTACCTGCTGTTTGCATTTGGTGGTCGTGGTAACGTCGACGGTTTCTTCCGTAAGCCTGCTTCTCTTGAGCACATTGGAAAAGATTTGTTTGTTGTAGACTCAACTAACGCTACAATCACAATCTTTACTCCAACAGATTACGGTAATCTTATTTACAAAGCTACAGAACAGTTTGCTGTAGGTGCTTATGATGATTCAGCTGATACATGGTCAAAGGTTCTTGCCTTAAACGGTAACTACGACCTTGCTTATATTGGTCTTGGAAAATCATATTTGCGCCAGAAAAAGTACAAAGAAGCAATGGACTACTTTAAGCTTAAGCGCGACAGTCTTGACTATTCAAAGGCCTTCAAATACTACCGCAAGGAATGGATTGAAGCTAACTTTGGCTGGCTGGCTGCAATTATTATTGCAATCATTGTTATACCTCTCATCGTACGATGGGTTAAATTTATAAGATGGGAGATTAAATCACTATGAGTAACTTTGTAACACGACGTTTAAAGAAATTAACTCTTAAAGCAACTTATGCACGCTTCTTTGATACACTCAAGTATGCTTTTTATGTAATAGTGCATCCGGCAGACGGCTTTTGGGATTTAATTCATGCCAAAAGAGGTTCATATGCTGCAGCAAACTTTATTGTATTTCTAACACTTTTGACACAGATCTGGCGTTTAAGATTTACAAGCTTTGTTGTAATGAATGTTCACTGGGAAAATGTAAATGTTTTTGAAGAGTTTGCAACAATTCTTCTTCCTCTTGGAATTTTCTGTGTTTGTAACTGGGCTCTTACAACCCTGTTCGACGGAAAGGGACATCTTGGCGACATTTACATGGGTACTGCCTATGCTTTGACTCCATATCCGCTTATTCAGATTCCAATCATTATTGTAAGTAACTTTGTTACTCGTGATGAAGTTGCTTTCTATACAATCTTCAATAACATTTCGATTGTATGGTGTGGAATCCTTATATTTATGGCAATGATGATGATTCATCAGTATGGATTTTTCAAAACACTCATGTTTACCATCTTCACAATTTTTGGAATGCTGGTATTCATCTTTATCGTACTTTTGTTCTTTAGTATGATTTCGCAGGGTGTTGCTTACTTTGTTTCTCTTGGACGAGAAGTAATATTCAGGTTGAACTGACGGAGGAGGATTGATCATGGCAGACAAAAATGACGAAGAAATCACTCAGGCTCCAGTACAGGAAAAACCTGAAGTAAAGGAAACTAAGGTGAAAGAACCAAAAGAAAAGAAAGAAAAGGCCCCAAAAGAACCTAAGGCTGCAAAAGAGCCAAAAGCTCCAAAAGAGCCTAAGGAACCAAAGGCCCCTAAAGAGAAAAAGCCTAAGAAGGCAAAAAGATCAAAGTATCCGGACTGGTATATTGGACCTCCAAAACCAATGAAGACAAAGAAGTTTGAGTTCCATAAACCAACAAAGAAATTCTGGATTGGCTTTGGCTTTGTAGTAATCCTTCTTGGATTCTTAACATATATCGTATTAAGACTTATTCAGGTTGGAAAAGCTGTTCAGCCTCCATTTGAATATTATGAATATGATGAAGAAAAACAGCCTGATAGCTATGTTCTTGAAAACAAGAACTTTAAGTTTGAGCTTAATCCTGCAACAACACAGTTCTCTGTAACTCAAAAAGATACAGGAAAAATCTGGTATTCAAATCCTCCTGCTGCAAAACAGGACCCAATGGCTCTTCCAAAAGAGAAGAACAACATGATGTCTACCTTCCTTATTAAGTATTCAACCGAAAACGGAAGTGAAGATACATACGATTTGTTTACAAACAGTGTTGAGCGCAAGTTCTATACAGTTTCAAAGAATGGTCAGGAAATCAGGGTTGATTATACTGTAGGTCAGATGGACCGTGAGTATGTATTCCCACTTATTCTTTACCAGTCAGAGCTTGAAAAATGGCAGGAAGGACTTCCAAAGAGCGAAATTCGTGCTATGGAACGTGCTTATCACAAGTATACAGTAAGCAGCTTTAAGGGCGCAGAACTTGAATCAATGCTCACAAAATATCCTAAGATGGAAGATGAACCTCTCTATCTTGTATGGGAAAATATCCAGACATTCTTGAAAGAACAGATGGAAGAAGTATTTGCAAAACAGGGCTTTACTTATGAAGATTATCTTGAGAACAAGGAATTGTATAAGGAATCTAACATTAAGGAAGTTCCGGCCTTTAACTTAAGTGTAATCTATAAGCTTACAGACAAGGGTTTTGTAATTGATATTCCATTTGATGAAATTTCATACCGCCTTAAATATCCGATTATTCTTTTGTCTACACTTCCATATTTTGGAGCCGGTGGACCACAGGATGAAGGATACATTCTTATTCCAGAAGGTGGCGGAAGTATTATCAAGTTTAATAATGGTAAAACACGCCAGAACGGTTACTATGCCGACTTCTATGGTTGGGATTATGCAATGGACCGTAAGGCTGTTATTACAGAAACCCGTGCATCATATCCAGTATTTGGTATTGCAAACGGCGACTCAAGCTTTATTTCTGTAATAGAGCAGGGTGCTGAATACGGTGGTGTAACAGCAGAAATTGCAGGAAAGCTTGGAAGCTACAACTATGCACGTGCCGATTTCCGTATGCTTCATAACGAACAGTATGAAGTAACAACAAGAACTACAAATGCACAGTTCAGCTTTGAAAACAATCTTCCTGTAGGCGAGCATATCGTTCAGGAGTTCCGTTTCCTTGACAGCACTTCTTATGTAGATATGGCAAAGGAATATAGAAATTATCTTTTTGCCGGTGCTAAGAAAACATCTAACAAGAACGTTCCTGTTGTAGTTGAACTCATTGGTGCTATTGAAAAGAAGCAGCAGGTTATGGGTATGCCAAAAACAAAGCCTTATGCTCTTACAACTTATAAAGAAGCTGGCGAAATCATCAATGATATTGAAGCTATGAACTTTGGAGACATTAATTACAAGCTTTCGGGCTTTATTAATGGCGGTGTTCGTTCAAAGATGATGAACAAAGTAAGATTTGTAAAGCAGCTTGGTGGTGCTTCTCAATTCAAGAAGATGCTTGCTTCTGTAGAAGACAGTTCTGCTAAAATCTATCTTGACGGTACAATTCAGTCTCAATATAGAACAAAACTTCGCAACGGCTTCTTCAGCTATCGTGATGCTGCAAGATTCGTAAGTGATGAGCTTTGTGAACTTAATGAATATTCAGATCTCTGGTATGGAAAAGATACAGCCCGCGATTCTTACTATCTTCTTAAACAGGAGCTTAGAGACAAGGGTGCAGATGTATTTGCAAATAAAGCAGTTAAGCTTGGTATAGACGGTATTTCATATAGAGATAACGGGAAAAACCTTTCTTCAGACTTTAATAACCGCCATCTTACAACTCGAGGTGCTGCAAAACAGGCTCAGATAGAAAAGATGCAGGAAGCAAATGAAAAGGGACTTGGTATAATTATAAATGCCGGAAATGATTATGCTCTTAAATATGTAGATTTTGTTACAAATATGGATCTTCATGGAAATGCATATGCAATCATTGACGAAACAGTTCCTTTCTATCAGATTGCGCTTCATGGTTATGTAAACTATGCCGGTTCTCCAATCAATCTTGGTTACGAAAAAGACCAGATTATTCTTGAATCTGCAGAAACAGCTGCCGGACTTTACTATACATTCATGGAAGCTTCTGCTATGAAGCTCCAGGAAACATATTATACAGAATATTATTCAAGTCATTATGATTCATGGAAAGATCAGTTCCAGGATTCTTATGACCGCTACAATAAAGAGCTTGGTGTTGTATCAAACAGCCTTATTGTTGACCATGAATATGTTGCAGATCAGGTTGCAAAAACAACCTTCGATAACGGATATGTAGTATATGTAAACTTCGGATACAAGAGTTACAGAACACCTTCGGGAAAAAATATTCCTGAAAGAGATTACAGAGTTTTGAAGGTGGAGGACTAAAATGAAAAAAAGAAAAGTTGGTCTTATGGGCAGACGCGCCGTTTACGGTTATCTGTTTATTTTGCCTTTTATAATTGGATTTATATTTTTTATGCTTAAGCCACTCGCTCAGTCGCTTAACATGGCTCTTTCTGATGTAACAATTTCTACACAGGGCTTTGAACTTGCATATAACCATTTTGCAAACTTCAAGAGAGCTTTCTTAATCGATGCCGAGTTTAACCGAATGCTTGTAGAAGGAATTGGACGTATGTTCTTCCGTTCTATTGCTACAATCGTATTCAGTTTCTTTGTTGCTTTGCTTTTGAATCAGAACTTTAAGGGACGAACACTTGCACGTTCAATCTTCTTCCTTGCTGTAATTCTTTCTTCTGGTGTTCTTGTTGGTCTTGAAAATAACAACTCCCTCATGGCACAGCTCAAAGATACAATCGAAGAAGCGGGTAGTGCAAACACTATCACACAGGTTCTTGAAAAAGTTCTTGTTCCTAATACACAGGGCTTAGGCGGTATAAGTTCTAAGATGTTTAAGAAGGTATTCGAAATTATTGATGCTATCTATGATGTTGCAATGGCTTCGGGTATTCAGATTATCATCTTCCTTTCTGGTCTTCAGAATATTTCTCCTAGTATGTTCGAAGCTGCTCAGATGGAAGGATGTACTGCTTGGGAATGTCTTTGTAAGATTACCGTTCCAATGGTAAGTTCTCTTCTTCCTGTTTGCTGGGTTTATACAATCGTCGACTTCTTCATGAAATCGGATAATGATATCATGACGAAAATCAACGATAACGTAATTGCCCTGCAATATGGATTTGGTTCCGCGATGGCATGGGCATACTTCGTTGTATGTATTGCCTTGATTGGAATTTCATCACTGATTATTTCAAAGGTGGTATACAATTATGACTAAAAAAAGTAAGAAAGAAATGACTCCTACAGCATTGAATTCCTCTGCACCTTTGCACGCAACCTTCTGGGAGCGTAACGAAGCTTCGGATGGTATTCTTCTTAAGGAAACAATCAAAAAGTATGCCATCTCAATTTTCAGAGGCATCCTTTTGTTCGGTATGTGCTTTATGATTATTCAGCCTATCCTTAATAAAATTTCGGTAAGCTTGATGTCAGAAAGAGACTTGTATGATACAACAATCATCCTTGTTCCAAAGCACTTTTCTATAAATAACTGGAAAATTGCATCAACAATTATTGAATACAAAAAGACTCTGTTTAATACAGTATGGGTTTCGCTCCTTGTTTCTATTATACAGGTTTGTGTATGTAGTGTTGTTGGTTACGGATTTTCACGATTCCAATTCCCGCTCAAGAAATTCTGGTTCTTCTGCGTTATCCTTATTATCGTAATTCCACCACAGACAATTTCTACGTCGTTGTTCCTGCATTTCCGATATTTTAATTTCTTTGGAAAAACAATAAACCTTCGAGGTAATATTATTCCATATATTCTGCTTTGTCTTACTGGACAGGGCTTGAAGAACGGTTTGTATATCTTTATGATCCGCCAGTTCTTTATGGGCTTCCCATTCGAACTTGAAGAGGCTGCCTACGTAGACGGATGTGGACCATTTGCAACCTTCTTTAGAATTATGGTTCCTGGTGCAAAACCAATCATTACTTCTTGTTTCTTGTTCTCATTTGTATGGCAATGGACAGACAGCTTCTACTCAAACCTCTTCCTTGGAAACGTAAAGATGCTTTCTATTGCACTTACAACAGTAGTAGATAAGTTTGGTATCTATCTTAATGCTTTGAATAACGGTGTTGGTTCCGTAATTGCTCCTGTAGGTTATGCAAATGCAGTACTTTCTACAGCAATGCTTCTTGGAATCTTCCCTGTAATTATTCTTTACGTATTCTGCCAGAGACTCTTCGTAGAAAGCTTGGCAAGTACCGGTGTTAAGATGTAGTTAAATACAGGTATTTTACCTAATAAAAATAGGATATTTCACCTAAATTTTTATTTTACAAATACAAATTTAGGTGTTATACTATATATTAAATTGATTATTTGCCTTTGGGCTTATAAAAATAAAAAAAAGGAGTTTTTTTTATGAAAAAAATTACGTTAGTTGCATTGTCAGCAGTGCTCGTTTTGGCTCTTGCTGGTTGTGACAAAAAAGGCGGATCATCTGCTGCTGCAATTAAAGCTGCTGCAAATGGTGACTATTCTAAGTTGAAGGTAGAAAAAGACCCTGCAACAAAGAAGACTTATGACTTCGGTGGAATGGAAGTTACAATTTACGACTGGTGGTCAAACCCAGATGCTTTACCAGCTTCTAAATCACAGGAAGATCAGGCTAACTACCGCAAGTATCTTGAAGAAACATATAACTTCAAGTTAGTTCAGAAAGACCTTCAGGCTGGATGGGGTGGACACCCTGCTGAAGTAGCTGACTACTGTATCACTGGTGGTGACGATGCTCGTATCTTCATCATCGATCAGCGTTCAGCTTTGAGCGGTGCTCAGAATGGTCTTTGGGCTGATATTTCTAAAGTTCCTGATATTGACTGGAACAAGAAAAAGTGGAACAAAGCAGTTTGTTCTGTACTCCCAGGCTATACATTCGCTGTTGGTAAGCCAGAACCACGTCAGTGTATCTTCTTCAACAAGCGCGTTCTTCAGGAAAACGGTTTCAACCCAGATGAACCATATGATCTCCAGAAAGCTGGAAAATGGACATGGGCAAAATTCGAAGAAATGTGTGATGCTTTGACAAAAGATACAAACAACGATGGTATTATCGATCAGTATGCTCTTTCTGGTTTCAACTCAGAATTTGCTTGTCCTGCTATCTACTCTAACGGTGGACAGATTACAGGTCGTGATTCAAATGGTAAACTTTACCTCGATACAGGCGACAAGACAATGGAAGCTTGGAACTGGGTTAAAGATATCTTCACAAAGTACAACAAACCTGCAGAAGAAGGTGCTAACTGGGACTACTTCAAGTCTGACTTCTTGAACGGTTTCACAGCATTCTACAATGATCAGGAATACGATGCACAGCCAAATGGTATGCTCGCAGACATGAAAGATGACTGGGGTATGGTATGTTTCCCACTCGGACCTAACGGTGATGGAAAATACTTTACTATGAACCAGGACAACATGCTCATCATTCCTGCTTACTATTCACAGGACAAAGTTAACAAGATCTTCAAGATTTACGACTTCTGGTCAGATGATGTTCCAGGATATGAAGATGAAGATTCTTGGAAGGAATTCTACTACGGTTCATTCCGCGATACACGTGCTGTTGATGAAACAATGCAGTACATGATGGACAACTCTAAGTCTTGGGATGCTTGGCTTGTTCCAGGATTCAACTGGTCTCCAATTTCATGGTCAGTTTGTGCCGGTGCAGATCCACAGGAAACAATCGAATCTATGAGAAACGAACTCCAGGCAGCTTTGGATGACATCAACGAATAATTCGTTTACATGTCATTGTCCGGCTTGACCGGACAATCGCTATAAATAAGAGCGGGTACTTCTTTACGGGGTACCCGCTTTTTTGTTATAATAAAAATATGTCTACTCACGGAACAATAACAAAAGATAATCATGCAGCATTGTGGCACGGACGCTTTTTAGAAGGCCCGGACGCCGCTGCAGTAAAATTCGAAACTTCAATTAAAGATGATATGCGCATGGCAATGGTTGATATAGAAGGAAGTATTGCTCATGCCAAAATGCTTTCAAAACAAAAGCTCATTTCAAAAGAAGAGGAAAAACAGATAGTGCAGGGGCTTCTTTCTATAAAAGACGACCTGCTTAGCGGTAAAGACAAAGATGGAAAGCCTTTTACCGTAGACTTATCTGCCGAAGATATACATTCATTTATCGAAGCAACCCTTACAGACAGAATAGGCGAGGCTGGTAAAAAGGTTCACACAGGACGCAGCCGCAACGACCAGATTGCTTTGGACGAACGCCTTTACTTAAAACATCAGATAAAGGTAATGCAAAAAGAGTTTCTTGCTTTGTTAAAAACTCTTACATCAATTGCTCAGAAAAATAAAGAAACAATTATGCCGGGCTTTACTCATATGCAGCATGCCCAACCTGTAACCTTGGCTCAGCATTTGTGTGCCTGGGCCTGGATGTTTACCCGTGACTTTACAAGACTTTCAGATGCAGCAAAGCGTGCTGACCTTAGCCCGATTGGTTCTGGTGCACTTGCAACAAGCGGACTTCCATTAAACCGCGAATACGAAGCTTCATTGCTTGAGTTTAGCGGAGTTACTCAGAACTCTCTTGATACAGTTTCTGACCGCGACTATTACCTTGAAACTGCCTCAGCCCTTTCTTTAATTCAAATGCATCTTTCTCGTGCCTGCGAAGAAATAGTACTCTGGTCTACAACAGAATTTGGTTTTGTAGAACTCAGTGAAAAATGGAGTACAGGCTCTTCTATTATGCCTCAGAAAAAAAATCCGGACTTTGCAGAGCTTATCCGTGGAAAAACAGGCCGAGTTTATGGAGATATGGTAGCGCTCTTTACAATGATGAAAGGCCTTCCACTTTCTTATGACCGAGACATGCAGGAAGATAAATCAAGCTTCTTTGAAGCCTACGACACAGTGCTTTCGGGACTTCAGATTTTTACACAGATGGTAAAAACTGCAACCTGGAACAAAAAGACAATGGCTCAAGCCTGCGAAGGTGGTTACCTTAATGCTACAGATGTTGCAGACTACCTTGTTCGAAAAGGCATGCCATTCCGAACAGCACACGGTGTTTCTGCAAGACTTGTACGCACAGCAATAGAAAAAAACTGTCGTCTTGAAGATCTTGGTTTTGCAGAATACCAGAAGGAGTCCCCTCTTTTCCAGAAAGACATTTTTGAAA
>JBGVAV010000032.1:0-29669 GCA_045224915.1 Treponema sp. | reverse complement strand
GAAATCAAAAAAAAGACAGTTTAACAAAGCAAACAAATTTGCTTGCAATCTAAAACCGTCCTTTTAGGCTTAAGTTGATGATGTTGCCTAAAACCCCTGCGTGTAACCCCCGCCCTTCCCATAACAAAAAATTAATAATCATATCAAAAAATCAATGTTATATTTAATGTATGCAATATAGAAACGACAAACACGGTGAACCTATTTCCCTTTTAGGTTTTGGATGTATGCGCTTTACAACAAACATGGGCGCAATTGACATTGATAAAGCAGAAAAAGAAATCCTCGCAGCATACAAGGCCGGGGTAAACTATTTTGATACAGCCTATATTTATTCTGGAAGCGAAGCCGCAATTGGAACAATTTTCAAACGCAATAATCTTCGCGAAAAAATTAAGATTGCTACAAAACTTCCTCAGTATCTTGTAAACAACAGGGCTGCTTTGGACCGTTATTTTAATGAAGAGCTTTCCCGCCTGCAGACCGATTATGTTGATTACTATCTTATGCATCACCTTACCGATTATGTTGCCTGGCAGAATCTTAAAGATAACGGTGTGCTTGAATGGATTGAAGAAAAAAAGAAATCAGGTGCAATCAGAAATATAGGCTTTTCTTTTCATGGCGACAGCGACATGTTTTTAAAAATCTTACATGACTATGACTGGGATTTGTGTCTTGTTCAGTATAATTATCTTGATGAATTTGCCCAGGTAGGACGCCAGGGTGTAGAAGAAGCCCATAAAATGGGAATTCCTGTCATGATTATGGAACCCCTTCGTGGCGGCAAACTGGTAGATTTACTTCCTGAGGCTGCGAAAAAAATGATTAAGGCTAATCCCCGAGGCTGGTCTGCTGCAGAATGGGCCTTCAGATGGCTTTATAATCAGGAAGCAATAACCTGTGTTTTAAGCGGAATGAATTCTATAGCAATGATAGAGGAAAACTGCCGCATTGCAAGTCAGGCTACCCCCGGAGAATTTACTCAGGAGGATTTTGAATTTCTTAATAAAATCAAAAATGAGATTAATTCAAAAACAAAGGTAAATTGTACCGCCTGCCGTTACTGTATGCCTTGTCCTAAAAATGTTGATATTCCTGCAATTTTCCGCTGCTACAATGAAATGTATACCGAAAGCAAGCATTCAGGCCGCTGGGAATTTGCCCAGACTGTAGGCCTGCGAAAGAAAGATGCCACTTTCAGTCAATGTATTGGATGTGGAAAGTGCGAAAAGCACTGCCCTCAAAACATCGCAATACGGGAAGAGCTTAAAAAAGCAGACAAGGCCCTGAGACCTCTTCCTTATAAAATTGGTATTGCTGTGGCAAAAAAATTTATGCTTAAAAAGTAATGCCCCGGAAAAATTGAATCAGCCAGGCTCCGATAAGTCCTGCTGCCATGTATGGAATAAATGCAAATTGTTTATGAACAATTTTTTTATTTTCAATAACCAATGCTAGCACTGTTTCAATTGCAAGGCATACCCAGATCATAATAGGATAAAGGAACAGTCCCTGGAAAAATCCAAACCAAACATCGGCGGGGCCAAGTCTGTTTTTTGTGATTTTTCGGATGGCAAAATATATTGTTCCCAAAATCATGCTCGAAATAATAAAAATCCACATTTGTTCCCGTGCAAAAATGATGTGACAGATGAGTGCGCAGAAAATCGAAGCCCATTGAATATATATTCCAACCTCCAGGCGTTTTATATCCTGAACCGAAAGGATTATGGAAAAGAGGAGGATTATTGCCAAGGACACAATCTGATAGAGGGGCATGAGGTAATTATATCATAATTGACAAAAAAACATCAAAGGAGTATAACTATTTTAACGGCAAAGAGGTCGTAGTAAGTATTTGTATAAACGAATGCTTCCTACGGCCTCTTTTTTTATTTTTTTAAGGAGGAAATGAGACCTATTAGTTGTTTGAAATAGGAAGATTCTAAAAAATTGCTCCAAGTATTCGCAATTTTTTTTAACGAATCTCCTATCAACCGCATGAACATTTGAAGGTAGAAACCTAAAATTGCTTCACAGCGGTTCAGCAATTTTTTAACGGTTTCTGCTATAAGAGTATGTGTGGATTCGTAGGTTGTTTCAATTTAAGCAGTGGTAGCGCACCAATTGCAGAAGGGCTTAAGGAAGAGCTTCGTGCACAGGTTTTGGAAATGAGCAAGCGCATTCGTCATCGTGGTCCGGACTGGAGCGGCGTTTACACAGGCAATAATGCAATCTTGAGCCATGAACGTCTTTCTATCGTTGACCCTTTGAGCGGTAAGCAGCCACTCGTGAGCGATGATGAAAAAATCATTCTTGCAGCAAACGGCGAAATCTACAACCACAAAGAAATTCGTGCAAAGTTCCAGGACTCTTATAAATTCCGCACAGGAAGCGACTGCGAAGTTATTATTCCTCTTTATAAAAAATATCGCGAATCTGGTGATTTTACTGCCATGATTGAAGAGCTTTCGGGCATTTTTGCATTTGCACTTTACGACAGCGAAAACGATGTTTACCTTATTGCCCGCGATGAAATTGGTGTAATTCCTTTGTATCAGGGTTGGGATAAGGCAGGCCGCTATTATGTTGCTAGCGAACTTAAAGCACTTGAAGGTGACTGTCAGACAATCGAAGAATTCCCTAACGGAAGTTATTTGTACAGCAAGGGTGATGCAAAGCCTGTTCGCTGGTACAAGCGTGAATGGGAAACTTATGATGCTGTAAAAGCTTCTCCAAAAGCAACAGACGAAAAAGGCGAAGTTATCAACCCTGCAGTTATTGAAAAAGTTCGCAACGGACTTGAAGCAGCAGTTAAAGCTCAGTTGATGTCGGACGTTCCATATGGTGTTCTTTTGAGCGGAGGACTCGACTCATCTATCATTGCCGCAGTTACACAAAAATACAGCAAGAAGCGTGTTGAAACAGACAGTAAAGAAGCAGCATGGTGGCCACAGCTCCACAGCTTTGCAGTTGGACTCGAAGGTTCCCCAGACCTCATTGCCGCAAAAAAAGCCGCAGATTATATTGGAACTGTTCACCACGAAGTTCACTTTACAATTCAGGAAGCTTTGGATGCACTCCCAGATGTAATTTATCACATTGAAACTTATGATATCACAACTGTACGTGCCTCTACCCCAATGTATCTTCTTGCACGTGTAATCAAATCTATGGGAATTAAAATGGTTCTTTCAGGCGAAGGAAGTGATGAGCTTTTTGGCGGATACCTTTATTTCCACAAGGCACCAAACGCTCAGGAATTCCACGAAGAGCTTGTTCGCAAAATGAGTAAGCTTCATTTGTATGACTGCCTCCGTGCAAACAAATCGCTCATGGCATGGGGTGTAGAAGGACGCGTTCCATTCCTTGATAAAGACTTTATTGATATTGCAATGGGACTCAACCCAAGCGACAAAATGAACATTAAGCTTGGTGACGGAAAACAGCGCATGGAAAAATGGATTTTGCGCAAGGCATTTGAAGACCTTCTTCCAGAAAGCATCTGCTGGCGTCAGAAGGAACAGTTCAGTGACGGCGTAGGCTACAACTGGATTGATACCCTTAAAAAGATGACAGAAGAAAAAGTAAGCGATGCAGAGTTTGCAAGACGCGAAAACCGATTCCCTGTAAACCCTCCAAAAACAAAAGAGGAATACTACTACCGCGAAATTTACAGCCGCCTTTTCCCAAGCGACTCTGCTGCCCGCTGTGTTCCTCATGAAGCCGGAGTTGCATGTTCAACAGCCAAGGCCCTCGAGTGGGATGCCGCCTGGAAAAACATGGACGAACCTTCTGGCCGCGCAATCGCTGGAGTTCACGACAAAGCATACTAACTGTGCTATACTGTTTTTATGAGTAAGTTATCAATCATAAAAACAAAAATAAAAGAAGCCTTGTCAGAGGCAGGCTCACATATTGCCAGATCTAAAGTCATATTTATAGCAAGCTGTTTTGCCTTCATCACAGCCGCTGTAAGTATATACGCAGATTCACATCATAAGTTTCTGCAGGACTTGTATCTGGCATTTTTTATGTCTGCAGTTTTTGCAATGCCTGCAACGCTGCTTACTCAAAAGCTTGCTGCCCTGAAAAAATATCTTATTCAGGGCATGGTTGCTGCTGCAGGCCTTCTTCTTGGATTTTTCTCTCACCGTGGTTTTGGAAACAGCGTTTATAACGAGCTTTATTATTTTGGAATCCTTTGTGCCGCAACACTAATCACACTTTATATTTTTATCCCAAAGGAAAACTCCCGCACATATTTTTCTCTTATTTTTAAGCATGCGCTTTTTTGTTCTTTCATGACCTTCATTCTTATGGGCGGACTTTGTCTTTTGATATTTGCAGTACAAAATCTTATTTTAAACACTCACGATTCTGATATTTATGAATGCTGCATCTTCTTCTGCACTTTTGTTTTTGGAATAAATACATTTACATATTATCTTTTTAACAGACGTCAGGATAACAGCTCGGGCAAAGCCTTTAAGGTAATCTCTCTTTATATTTTGTTCCCGATTTTTGCTGTTCTTATTTTGATTCTTTACATTTACCTTTTGAAGGCACTGTTCTTATTTAAGCTTCCAAACGGACAGATAAACTGGTTTGTTTCTTTTGCTTCATGCTTTTATATTGTGTTCTATTTTATTCTGCGCGAATATGATGAGCTTCCTGTAATTAAGTTTTTCTATAAGTTCGGAGCCTTTGCATTTATTCCGCTTATTGTAATTCAGATTTATGCATACTTTATCCGCGTGAATGCATACGGCTTTACAGGCTATCGTTATTCAAGTCTGCTCTTCATCATTTTTTCTATTATCACAATTGCCCTTACGTTTATTAAAAAAGGAAAGTTTGTAAACTGGGCAATCATCGCTTTGACGGCTATTGTGCTTTTTGATTGCGTAACACCATTTAACCTCATTAATATGGCACGCAAAAGTCAGTTCGCAAGAATGGTCAAGGTAATGAATAAATATGATATTTATGATGAAAAAACAGACAGCCTAAAATTTTATGATCCTGATTCCCTTGAAGCGGCAATTACAGATGAAGACCGTGAAGCGCTCAAATCGGCATATCACTACATATTGTATACAAGTCATCTTCCAAAACCTGATTGGGCGGTAAAGGTGGAATGGGATGAGGGTATAAAATCTACAACTTATATAAATTTTGAAGAGCTATTTGGAATTAAGACAGAACGTTCTGATGAGCAGGTGCTTTCTTTTGATAAAAGCTTTTCTACCAACGGATTTTTTGATATTGAGCAGTATAAACAATTTACCGGAATGACAGAAAGTGAATATGCTGATAAATGGGAAAATGGCGAACACAATGAATATGCAAAGGAAATCAAAGAAATTGCATATTATTCAAAATCAGGAAAAAAATATAACCTTGAAGAATTTTTCTTTACGCTTGATCCAAAAATGAGTACGGCGTCTCCGGTCTGGTATTCACCTGATGACGAAATTTCATTCTGCTTTACAAATATAGAATATAAATATAATACTGAGCGAAAGCTTTTCAAAAATTATTATTATTCGGGGTATGTATTTTATAAATAATCAGTCAGCGGAAGGCCTTAAATAAAGCTCCAGCCATGGACTGTATTCATATCGCAAGGCTCATTAATGCCATGAGTTCCTAAAAGACCGAGCCAGCGATGACAGCCATGGTCAGGGGCAAATGCAAGTGCAGTATGATGCTTGCCCTGCCATTCTGATGTTATGAGATTTTTGAGTGCAAGATATTCTTCAACATTTTTGCGCAGCGCGTTTTTAGCAGGAAGGCCTGTTGGCGAAGAACGATGCATCCAGTAATCATAATCAGTATTATATAGAACAATTAAATCATATTCGTCTTTTTTTATGAGCTCGGCTGCTTTGTCATTGCATTCTTTTACTGTTTTGTAAATAAAATAATCCATCTGGCGTTCAAGAAAAATCAGGCTTATGGAGTCGCCCGTAGTAGAAACAATTGCAGCTTTTTTACCAGCGGCAATCAGACGGTCAAAAACAGTTTCGCAACGGAGCACCGGCTTTGTGTAGCTTTGAATACCATGAACCTCCGGCTGTAATCCCGAATACATTGAACCAAAACAAACAGGAGTTACCGGCGGAAAAACAGAAAGCATTGGAATAATTAAATCTGTATTCTGTTCCAGGCGCGCAAAATATTTTTTGTAATACTTTTTATAAATCCAAAGGGCAATCGCATCAGGATTATACATCACTACCCTGTCGCATTTTTGTGTGCCAAATTTTTCCTGAGCCTTTGTAAGAACTTCTGGAATTGCATCTGCCATCTGCGCATCAGGGGCTGTATCCAAAAGTGTAAGGATTGTTCTTGAAACTTGTGTTATGCAATTCATTATTTCACCGCAATTACTGAGCCAACAGTTGCCATTATTGAACTCAAAATCACTATAATTTGGAATGGCAAAGTTCCAAACCTACCACAAATTAAACTCTGGCCTACACGCCTTCGCGAACGGCTATATGCAATAATAATTCCGATTCCTGTAAGTACCTGAATTATTCCCGCAAGTCGTGCAAAACCAACAAAGCTTGTCATTCCGCATAAAGCCAGAATAAGACATGGAAGTGTTGCCAAAAGCCAGCAGAGCTTTAAGTTCCATTTTGTCTGTTCTGCAATTATGTCGCGCATGTTGAGGGTGTTAGCCCAGAACGAAGTTGAAAGTGCGAGTATAGAAAAAATATAACCTACAATGCTTACCCAACCGCCAAGGCTTGCGCTCAGGTCTACAAGAGCTCCATTTTTGGTGATTGCCTGACCTGCGCCCAAAAGTGTCATAAATGTAACTATAATTATAAGAAATGCGTTTATTCCTGTTCCTGCTGCAATGGCTCCGATTATCTTTTTTCTATCGCCGGAAACTCCCTTTACAACCTGAGGAACACTCATTACTGCCGAAAGTGAAAAAGCTACTGTGCTGTAAAGTGCCATTGCGTTTGTGGAGGCAATAAATGTAGATGGAAGTGCACTTATCTGCCCCGTTACGGTTGCTACAAAAAGAATGCCTATTACAACAACCATTGCAATTACAGAATATTTTTCGCAGATTCCTACAATCTTCATTCCAAAGAAAACTACAAGACCCGCTATTATATAGTAGATAAGCATGCCTGCCCACGAAGGAAGCCCAAACCAGCTTGTAAAAACAGCCGCAGAACCAGTAATAAAGCTTGCAACATTACACAAAACGCTGAAGGCTAAAAATCCAAAAACAATCCAGGTAGCAATTTTTTTGAAACGCCCCGTAAAAAGTTCATTTTCAAAGCATTTTACAAACTGAGCACCGTTATTGTTTAATGAAAGCTCTGCAATCATAAGATGAAGCAAAAGATTTACGGCATAAGCAACTGCTAAAATCCACAAAAAATCCCACCATGGTGCACGCGATGCAAGGTATGGGACTGCCAGAATGCCTGCTCCAACGCCATGGCCAACAATAATACTAGTTGCCTCTAAAAAAGTAAGCCGTGATTCGCTTTGAATTTCCTGATTTTGATCTTCCATTTTCATTCTCCTGACTACATTTTGGATGTGTATATTTTACCACAGGTTTTGCACGAAGGAAAGTTTTGAAAAAAACATAACTACTTGACTTATTCTGTAGAAATTCATTATTATTAAAGAACTAACGGCAAAGAGGTCGTAGATAATGTTTCGTTTTGTGCGAAATTTTGTCTACGACCTTTTTGTTTTTTATCTCAAAACTGGCAATGGGGCCGTGTGCACAGGATTGGTCGTGTCTGTGCATACGGTCCTTTTGCTTTATTTGGAGCAGGAAAAAATGAAAACATTGTACGAACCTAGTTTTGAACATGATGCATGTGGAATCGGAGCAGTAGTAAACATTGACGGAAGTAAATCGCATAAAATTGTTGATAATGCGCTTAGTATTGTAGAAAAGCTCGAGCACCGTGCAGGTAAAGATGCAAGTGGCGAAACTGGAGACGGTGTTGGTATTCTTGTTCAAATCAGCCATGATTTTTATAAAAAGTCAGCCGCTAACCTTGTAGGAAGCCTTGGTGAACGCGAATATGGTATAGGTCAGTTCTTTTTTCCTGGCGATGGCCCTTCGACAGGCTCAGGGACCGCTGAAAGAGAAAAAGCTCGTTTTGAAAAATGTTGTGTTGCAGAAGGCCTTAAACTCCTTGGATGGCGCGAAGTTCCTGTAAATGCAGATGTTCTTGGTAAAAAAGCACGCGACTGTATGCCTAGCATCTGGCAGGCATTTATTGAAAAGCCTAAGGATTGCGAAAAGGGACTTGAGTTCGACCGCAAGCTTTATATTCTCCGCCGTGAATTTGAAAATGCTCCTTCGGCCGCAGGAACCACGGCAAAAACATACGTTTGTTCTTTAAGCAGCCGTACAATTGTTTATAAGGGAATGTTCCTTGTACACGAGCTCCGCACATTCTACAGTGATCTTCAGTCACCAGAATATGCTTCTGCACTTGCAATCGTTCATTCACGTTTTAGTACAAACACTCAGCCAAGCTGGCAGCGCGCACATCCAAACCGCTTTATTGCACACAACGGTGAAATTAATACAATCCGCGGAAACGTTGACCGTATGCTTGCCCGCGAAGAAACAATTCATTCAACAAAAATCTCTGACAGCGACATGTCAAAAATCCTTCCTGCAGTAGATACTACAGGTTCTGACTCTGCAATGCTTGATAACACTCTTGAGTTTCTTTTGATGAACGGAGTTCCTCTTCCACTTGCAGTTATGATGTGTATCCCAGAGCCATGGAAGCACGATGACAACATGCCTGTCTTAAAAAAAGATTTCTACCACTACTGGGCAACGATGATGGAAAGCTGGGACGGTCCTGCAGCAATTCTGTTTAGCGATGGGGACCTTCTTGGTGCAACACTTGACCGTAATGGACTTCGCCCAAGCCGCTATTACATTACAAAAGACGGCATGCTTATTTTGAGCAGTGAAGTTGGCGTTCTTGATATTCCTGAAGAAAATATAAAAATCAAATCTCGTTTGCAACCTGGACGCATTCTTCTTGTTGATACAGTTCAGAAAAAAATCATCAGCGATGAAGAATGTAAAAACGAATATGCAAAGCAGTATCCTTACGGCGAATGGCTTGATATGAATCTTGTTCATCTTGCCGACCTTAAGATTCCAAATAAAAAGATTCCTGTTCACACACAGCATGAACGAAATATTTTGTACCGTGCCTTTGGCTGGAATTATGAAGATGTAAACGAGATGGTTCTTCCACTTGCAAAAAATGGTGTTGAACCAACAGCAAGTATGGGTGTAGATACTCCTCTTGCCGTAATGAGCGAAAAACATCAGAGTCTGTTCAGTTATTTTAAGCAGCTGTTTGCTCAGGTTACAAACCCTCCAATTGACAGCTTGCGTGAAAAAATTGTTACAGACACAACAGTTTATGTAGGAAAAGACGGTAACATCTTGGAGCCTGTTGCAAAGAACTGCCGCGTGCTCGAAATCAATAATCCAATTCTTACAGGAACTGACCTTATAAAAATTGCAGCGCTCAATTCAAATGGACTAAAAGCAAAAACACTTTCAATTTTGTTTCCCGTGGTCCCTGAGCCTGTCGAAGGGCCGCATGGGCTAGAGTCAGCACTCGACAACCTCTTCTCTCAAATTGATGCTGCCTACGCAGAAGGCTACAACATCATCATCTTGAGTGACCGTGGCGTAGACAAAACTCATGCCGCAATTCCTGCCATTCTTGCAACAAGTGCAGTTGAGCAGTACCTCATCAGAACAAAAAAACGTACTGCTGTTTCTATCATTCTTGAAACTGCAGAAGTCCGCGATGTTCATCAGGCTGCAATGTGTTTGAGCTATGGTGCACGTGCAATCAACCCATATCTTGCACATGAAGCAATTGCAGAACTCATTGACCAGAAGCTTTTGGATAAGGATTATCACACAGCAATTGATGATTACAACAAGGGAATTATAAACGGCATTGTAAAGATTGCTGCAAAAATGGGTATCAGTACAATTCAGTCTTACCAGTCTGCTCAGATTTTTGAAGCAGTTGGAATTGCACAGGATGTTGTAGAAAAATACTTTACTAATACAGTAAGCCGCGTTGGTGGTGTTGGACTTAAAGAAATAGAAGAAGATGTTCTTTATCATCATGCACAGGGCTTTGATCCTGCAGGCCTTACAGTAAACGAGCACCTTGATTCTGTAGGAAATCACAAGCTTCGTATGGGACCAACTGCAGAAAGTCACCTTTATAACCCGGATACAATCGTAGCACTTCAGCAGTCTACACGTAACGGGGACTATGAACGCTTTAAGGAATACACTGCGTTAGTTGATTCTAACGACCATCCACACACCCTGCGTGCAATGCTTGATTTTGATTTTGCAAAAGACGGCGGCATTTCAATTGACGAAGTTGAACCAGTTGAAAAAATTGTTCAGCGCTTTAAGACTGGTGCCATGTCATACGGTTCTATCAGTGAAGAAGCCCATAAATGTATGGCAGCCGCAATGAACCACTTGCACGGAAAATCAAACTCTGGTGAAGGTGGTGAAAAACCTGAACGACTTGGAACAGAATATAACAGCGCAATTAAACAGGTAGCAAGCGGACGCTTTGGCGTTACTGAAGAATACCTTTTAAGTGCAACAGAAATACAGATTAAAATGGCACAGGGAGCAAAGCCTGGCGAAGGCGGACATCTTCCTGGTAAAAAGGTTTACCCTTGGATTGCAAAAACACGTTACGCAACTCCAGGTGTAGCACTTATTTCGCCACCACCACACCATGATATTTATTCTATCGAAGACCTTGCACAGCTCATTTACGATTTGAAAAATGCAAACCGTGCCGCACGCATCAGTGTAAAGCTTGTAAGTGAAGCAGGCGTTGGTACAATTGCCGCAGGTGTTGCAAAAGCAGGTGCTCAGGTAATTTTAATCAGTGGTCATGATGGTGGTACAGGTGCTGCTCCAATAAGCTCTATTCATCATGCAGGTCTTCCTTGGGAGCTTGGTCTTGCAGAAACACATCAGACTTTAATTCAAAACGGCTTGCGTGGCCGTGTAGTAATAGAAACAGACGGTAAGCTTATGAGTGGCCGTGATGTTGTAATTGCTGCCCTTCTTGGTGCAGAAGAGTTTGGTTTTGCTACAGCACCACTTATTGCAATGGGCTGTTCAATGATGCGCGTATGTCAGCTCGACACCTGTCCATTTGGTGTAGCAACGCAGAATGAAAAGCTTCGTGCTAAGTTCCCTGGCAAACCTGAATATGTAGAAAACTTCATGAAGTTCATTGCTCAGGAAATGTGCGAAATTATGGCTAAGCTTGGAGTTCGCTCTGTTGAAGAACTTTGTGGCCGTACAGATCTTCTTAAACTTAAAGACAAGCAGGGCTTTAAGAGAGCCGGTCTTGTTGATATGAGCCGTGTACTTGCAAGTGATCCTGCCGACAGCGACTGGAAATCTGACCGCTCACTGTTTGACTTTAAGCTTGAAAAGACAGTTGATGAAAAAACACTTCTTCCTTTGTTCGAAAAGAACAGTGATGCAAAGGAGATTCCGATTCAATCAACAGACCGAACAGTTGGAACAATCCTTGGTTCAGAAATCCAGAAAAAGTTTGGAAACTCGCTCAAGGATGATACTTACACAGTCCACTTTGCGGGTGGTGCCGGACAGAGCTTTGGTGCCTTTATTCCAAAGGGACTCACACTTCGTCTTACCGGCGATGCAAACGATGCATTTGGTAAAGGCTTGAGCGGCGGTAAGCTTGTAATTAAAAAGCCAGCCGGCTTTGACGGTGATGCTTCTTCAAACATCATCGTTGGAAACGTAGCCCTTTTTGGAGCCACCAGCGGAACTGCCTTTATAAACGGAGTTGCAGGTGAACGCTTCTGTGTACGAAACTCTGGAGCAACAGTTGTAGCCGAAGGCTGTGGTGACCATGGTCTTGAATATATGACAGGCGGTACAGCAGTAATCCTTGGTGGAACTGGTAAAAACCTTTGTGCAGGTATGAGCGGTGGCCTTGCATACGTACTTGATGAAAATCACGACCTTTACAAGAGACTTAATCACGAGCTTGTAAAGATGTATGCGCTTGATGATGAAACGACAACACTGCGCGGAACTGCAGACGAAGACCTTCTTCACTCCCTCATCGAACAGCATGAAAAAGAAACTGGAAGTGAACGTGCAAAAGAGATTCTTGCAGACTGGTCACACTACAAGACCTGCTTTAAGAAAATCATTCCAAATGATTACCTTCGCATAATGACAGAAATCTACGCCGAAGAAGCCCAGGGCAAGCAATACGACGAAGCAATACTTGATGCATTCAGAAAGTGTACAGCATAGGAGAAAAGAAAATGAGCAAACCAACAGGATTCATGGATTATAAAAGAATAGACAATGCAAATGTTCCTCCGCTGGAGCGTATTACAAACTTTAAGGAGTTCCATCCAAAGCTTGATGAAAAAGCAAGACGCGAACAGGCTGCACGCTGTATGAACTGCGGTGTTCCTATGTGTGGCTCTGCACTCAAGCTCAAAGGAATGGTAACAGGCTGCCCGCTTCATAATTTTATTCCTGAATGGAATGATGCACTTTATAACGGTCAGTTTGATATGGCTGCCTGGAGACTTTTGAAAACATCAAGCTTCCCGGAATTCACAGGACGTGTTTGCCCTGCCCTCTGCGAAAAAGCATGTAACTGCGGAAGCCCTGTTGTAAACGAAGGCCCCGTAACAGTTCACGACAATGAGCTCTTTATAATAGAAAAAGCTTTTGAAACAGGATACATGAAAGCAGAAATCCCGGCTCAGCGCTCTGGTAAAAAGGTTGCTGTAATTGGTTCTGGTCCAAGTGGACTTGCAGTAGCAGACTGGCTCAACAGACGCGGTCACAATGTTACAGTTTTTGAACGCGAAGACAAAGCCGGCGGACTTTTGATGTACGGTATTCCAAACATGAAGCTTGAAAAATCAATCATCGAGCGACGTGTTAATCTTATGAAAGCCGAAGGTGTTGAGTTTGTATTTAATGCAGACGTAGGCCGTTCTACCTCTGCAGATCATATCTTAAATGAATACGATGCAGTTGCACTTTGCTGTGGAGCAAAAAAGGCTCGTCCTCTTAATGCAGCAGGCATAGACACAAAGGGAGTTTTCTTTGCTGTAGATTTCCTTACACGCGTTACAAAGTGTGTTATTTCTACAAGCGAAGCCCTTGATAAAATAAACATGCAGCCAACAAACGGCCAGATTGCCCAGATGCTTCAGGAACGCTATGGCATTGAAGTTGAAGGCAAACATGTTGTAATAGTTGGTGGTGGAGACACAGGAAACGACTGCTGCGGTTCTTCAATTCGTCTTGGTGCAGCAAGCGTAACTCAGATAGAAATGATGCCTTGTCCACCTGTTGAACGGGCCGCAAATAATCCATGGCCGGAATGGCCTAAAACCTTAAAGGTTGATTACGGTGCCGAAGAATCAATTGCAAAATTTGGTCATGACCCACGCATTTATGAAACAACTGTAAAAGAAGTTATCAGCGAAAACGGTCATATTACTGCAGTTAAAACGATAGAAGTTGAGTTCCAGACAATCGACGGAAAACGTCAGCTTGTAGAACGCGCCGGTACAGAAAAGACTCTGCCATGCGACCTCCTCCTTGTTGCAGCAGGCTTTACCGGTTGCGAAGAATATACAGCAAATGCTTTTGGTACAGAGCTGGGACCACGCGGAACAGTTGCAAGCACCACGGGTTACTCAACCAAAAACCCGAAAATCTTTACTGCAGGAGACATGCACCGAGGACAATCGCTTGTTGTATGGGCAATTGCCGAAGGTCGTGAATGCGCAAAGCAGATAGATGATTTCTTACTTTCCAGAGGTTAGTCATGGGCGTTTATGATGAATGTGGAGTTGTAGGCATCTACGGAGCAGATAATGCTGCTTCGCTCAGTTATTTTGCCCTAACAAGCCTGCAGCATCGCGGACAGGAAAGTGCCGGTATTGCAGTAAGCGACGGTACAAAAATTGTTCTTCATAAAGACATGGGTCTTGTAAGCGATGTTTTTGAAATAGGTCATTTTGAAAAATTAAACGGAAGCATTGCAGTTGGTCATGTGCGCTATGCTACAGCAGGCGGCAGAACTATTGAAAATGCCCAGCCGTTTATGAACTCCTTTAAAAACGGTTCCATTGCCCTTGCACATAACGGACAGCTTGTAAATCATACAAAGCTTCATGAATTGCTTGAAGACAGTGGAAGCACATTCTCGAGCACAAGCGACAGCGAAGTTATTCTTAAGCTGATTGTTCGTAAATATATAGAAAACGGCGGTAAGCTTGGAAGCCCGAATACAGAAAACTCAAGCCCTGAACAAAATCAGAAAAGATTTATAGACGCTGTAATTCAAACTGCAAATCACATAAAAGGTTCGTTTGCACTTTGTATTATGACAGAAAATATGCTTATTGGGGTTAGAGATCCAAATGGAATAAGACCTTTGTGTCTCGGGGTTTTAGGGGCGGAGCCCCTAGGCGAAGGGGTAGACCGCAACGAAGTGCGGGCGCAGGGGAAGGCTTTCCCCTCCTACATTATCACTTCCGAGTCCTGTGCCATTGACGCTGTAAACGGACAATTCCTGCGAGACGTAGAACCTGGTGAAATTGTTGTGATTAATAAGGACGGCCTGCAGTCTATAAAATATACCACCGAAAAAAAACGCACCTGCATTTTTGAATATGTTTATTTTGCGCGCCCAGACTCTGTGATTGACGGTATTTCTGTGCAGGAGGCCCGCTACAAAATGGGAGAAGTTCTTGCCCAGGAATCGCCTGTAGATGCAGATATTGTTATAGGTGTACCAGACAGTGGTCTTGGTGCTGCCCAGGGCTATGCAAGAGCAAGCGGTGTTCCTTACGGAATGGGCATTATTAAAAATAAATATATTGGCCGAACCTTTATTGCCCCAACTCAGGCAGAACGCGAAAACATGGTATTTGTAAAGCTAAACGCAATCCGCAGTGATCTTGAAGGAAAGCGCGTTATTGTAATTGATGATTCAATAGTCCGTGGAACTACCAGCCGCCGCCTTGTACAGATTTTACGCAGGGCTGGTGCTAAAGAAGTTCACTTCAGAGTTTCGTCACCACCTGTAAAGTTTCCGTGCTATCTTGGAATTGATACACCAAGCAAAAATGAATTAATCTCGAGCACTCATGAGCTTGAAGCTATCCGTAAAGAAATTGGAGCAGACTCGCTTGCCTTTATTTCTCTTGATGGAATGATCAAGGCGCTTGGAGAAGATGCATTTTGCAAGGGTTGTTTCAGCGGTTTGTATCCTGTATAACAGACTAGCCGTACATCTTTATAACATTTTCGGCAACAGCAGTTTTCTTTAAGCCTCTGTCCATTGCTTCTTTTTCTATATAACGATGTGCTTCTGGCTCTGTCATTTTGAGGTTCTGCATCAAAAGCATTTTTGCTCTGTTTACAAGACGGATTTCTTCCATCTTAACTTTTAGCTTAGTTGTCTGACTCGAAAGAATCTGCACCTTGTACTGAACTGCAATTGCAACCTTAATCATATTATAAAAATAGAACTGGTCAAAAGGACTGTTTATTGTAAGAATACCGTTTCCTTCTACCCTATAGCTTACTTCTTCAAAAAGAGCCTGTGGAGTTAATAAAAGAATAGTGCTAAGTGAATCAGAAACGTCTACTGCAAAATCTACGCCCTCTCCATCGCAGTAATCGGCAATTACAATATTGAATACTCGTTCTGAACACATTCTGCGAGCTTCGTTAAAATCACCAGTTACCTGAGTTTCAAATACAGGCGCCATCAGCATTGCACTGATTAAAGTTGAGACTTTTGAATCTTTTGTTACAAGGAGAACGCTATGAGAATCCAAAGTCATTTTAGAAACTTAACACCTTCTTTATAAAATCACTTGCTTCTGCAATTATTTTAGCGCAATCCAAGGTGTCTGGAAGTTTTTCAAGTGAAGGATTTTCTTTTCCGAACAGATTCTCAGTTACAGCAGGAGGTGGAAGTAACTGATTTTTGATTCCATCAAGTGCTGCATAAATTAATAAGGTAAATGCAAGGTATGAATTGCATCCGCAATCTGCAGAACGAATTTCAATACGAGGAGATCCTTTTGTTGCAGGAACTCTGATAAAGGTTGAACGGTTTTCGTGTCCCCATGCAATATAATGAGGTGCTTTATGTTCACCAAGTCGGTCATAAGAATTTTCTGTACAATTCAAATAATATGTAAGTTCTGGCGCATGCTTTATGATTCCGGCCATTGCCATTTTAGTATTTTCAGGGTCGGCACATGAAATATTAATGTGGAATCCGCTGCCGGCTTTATCGGCTAAAGGTTTTGGCGAAAAGTCTGCATAAAGTCCATTCTGAGCTGCACGTGTGCGAACTATCCACTTAAAGGTTGCTGCGTTGTCGGCTGCTGTTACTGCATCTGAATAATGGAAATCAATTTCATTCTGGCCTGGGCCTTCTTCGTGATGGCTTGCTTCTGGCTGCATACCCATCTGTTCAAGTGTAAAACAGATTTCACGGCGGATATTTTCACCCTTATCTTCTGGGGCAATATCCATATAACCTGCGTTATCAAAAGGAATTTTTGTAGGTTCACCCTTTTCATCAAGCTTAAACAGGTAGAATTCAATTTCTGTACCAAACATGAACTCAATTCCCTGATTTTTTGCTTCTTTTACGGCATTCTGCAAAAGTGTACGGCAATCTTTTTCGTATGGTCTTCCATCCGGATAGCGGATATTACAGAACATACGCACTACCTTGCCTGTATTAGGTCTCCATGGCAAAACAGAAAGAGTTGTTGGATCTGGATGCAGGAACAAATCTGATTTTTCTGGGGTTTCAAAGCCATAAACTGCCGAAGCATCAAAGCTTACACCATCACGGAATACCCGTTCCATCTGACTTGCAAGCACCGAAATATTTTTTTGCACTCCGTTCAAATCAAAAAATGCAAGTCGAACAAATTTTACATCTTCTTCTTCAAGATATTCCAAAACTTCGCTTTCTGAATACATAATAAACCTCACAAAAAGAAAAGGCCGTGGACAATCCGCCGACACTTTTCCCGGTAAATTATCTACGACCTCTTTGTCATGCTCTAATAATATGATTTTTTAGCCCTTTTTGCAATATACAAAAGGAAAAGCTGCCGAAAAAGGAGAAAATCGGCAGCTTTTATATCTAGGAAGGAAAAAAATAAAAAAACATCGAATTGCTTGAAAAACCCTTTCCCTGCATCGAATACACCAATAAAACCACCAGTTACAAAAAAGGTTACAAAAAAATTTAAAAATTTCTTCCATTTGTATTAACTTTTAAAATCTGCTATAATCGTACGCTATGGTAATTTCATCTATTGATTTGAAAAACGGACATGTTGTTCAGCTTAAGAATGGCAAAGACCTTATGCTTGAACGCGATGATGCAGATTCTCTTATCCGCCAGTTTGATACTTATGGCGAAGTTGCAGTTATTGATCTTGATGCTGCACTTGGAAATGTTGATGCAAAAGGAAACACTGTTAATACTCCTCTTTTAAAATCGCTTCTTAGACATGGAAATGTAAGAACAGGCGGAGGAATCCGTACTGTAAAACGTGCACGCGAACTTGTTTCTCTTGGTGCCGAAAAGGTAATAATTGGTTCTGCTGCCTGGAAAAGCGCTCCAGTTGCTGGTGAATCGGTGCTCAATGAAGATTTTTTGAACGAGTTAGCCGCTGCAATTGGAAAAGATAGAATTATCATTTCTGTAGATGCAATAAATGGAAAAATAGCCGTAAAAGGCTGGACAGAAACTGTAGATATCCCTCTTATTGAAGGTGCTAAGCAGGCCGAAAAATTTTGTTCAGAACTGCTTTTTACCTGTGTAGAAAAAGAAGGCTGCATGCAGGGAACTAATATGGACTATGCAAAGCAGCTCCGCGAGGCTGTAAAATGCCGCGTTGTTGTAGCAGGAGGCGTTTCGAGTGTAGAAGAAATTGCTGCGCTCGAGCATTTACATTGTGATGTTCAGCTTGGAATGGCACTTTATACAAATAAGGTAAACCTTACAGATGCTTTTGTAGCCTGTCTTGATTTTGAGAAGACACCGCTTATTCCTGTAATTGCACAGAGCGTAAACGGCGATGTTTTGATGCAGGGCTTTGCAAATGCAGATGCTGTAAGAAAAACCTTTGAATGTGGAAAATTGACGTTCTGGAGCCGTTCTAGAAATGAGCTTTGGACTAAAGGCGAAACAAGCGGTAATTTCCTTGATGTTGTCCGTCTTCGTGCTGATTGCGACAGAGACAGCATTCTTGCAACAGTTTTGCCAACAGGTCCAGCTTGTCACACAGGCTCCTGGACATGTTATGGAACAGATCCTGGCGAAAAATCAAGCATGGGTCGTCTCTATAACATAATCGCAGATAGATTTGCTAATCCAAAACCTGGAAGCTACACTGCAACTTTAGATGCTAAGCGTGTACGCGAAAAGGTAGAAGAAGAAGCAGAAGAACTTTGCGAAGCCGACACCCGAGATGAAGTAATCTGGGAAGCGGCAGATCTGCTTTACTTTGTAAACGTCCTTATGTACAAGGAAGGCGTTAGCTGGAAGGATGTTTATGATGAACTTGATAGGAGACATAAAGAAAAATGATAACTATTCAGAAATATAACGAAGTAGAACCCGATTTTTTTAAGGGGCGTCCTTTTGACGGAGATGACAAGGTAGTTACATCCGTTTTGGAAGAGGTTCAAAAGCGCGGAGATGCAGCCTTGCGTCTTTACGGAAATAAATTTGACGTAGCAGTTCCTGCACAGTTTGAAATTCCACAGGAAGAACTCAAGGCTGCTGCAGAAAAGCTCCGCATGGAAAAACGCGATATTTACGATGCAATTGTTTATTCACACGACCTTGCATTAAAGTTTGCAAAGCTTCAGCGCAAATCATTTAAGGATTTTGAAGAAGAGCTTGAACCAGGAATCATTACAGGTCAGAAAACAATTCCTGTAGAAACTGCAGGCTGTTATGTTCCAGCAGGCCGTTTCCCACTTGTTTCTACTGTAATAATGACTGTAACTCCTGCTGTTGCTGCGGGCGTAAAAAATGTAATTATGTGTACACCTCCACGCGTACACCCTGATGATAAAATTGCAGCAGGAAAAACAGGTGCCGGCGTTCCAGGAAAAGCCTTTGTTGGCGGAAAGCCTTATGCAGACGAAGGAATTATGGCCGCTGCTTATATTTGTGGTGTAAATCACCTTTATGCAGTTGGTGGTTCTCAGGCAATTGGCGCAATGACTTACGGAACAGATTCTATTCCAAGAGTTGATGTAATTGTAGGCCCTGGAAACAAGTTTGTTCAGGAAGCAAAAAAAGCTGTATTCGGCAGTGTTGGAATTGACTTTATTGCAGGCCCAACAGAAGTAATGATTATTGCAGATACAACAGCAAATCCAGCATGGGTTGCCGCTGATCTTTTGGCACAGGCAGAACACGATGTTGTTGCTCAGCCAATCCTCGTTACAGATGATGAAGATTTTGCTCACAAAGTAAGTGCCGAAATTGAAGCACAGCTTGAAACTCTTACAACAAAAGCAACTGCCCGCCAGAGTATTGATAACTGCGGAAAAATCATCCTTGTTGAAAAACTCGAAGATGCAATTGAAGTTGCAAACCGCAAAGCTCCGGAACACCTTGAACTTGCAATGGAAGACGGAAAGCTTCGCGATAAAATAGAAAAGAATGTATTTAATTACGGTTCACTTTTCATTGGACACTACGCAGCAGAGGTTTACGGAGATTATGCCGCAGGTCTTAACCACACACTTCCTACATCAACAAGTGCACGCTATACAGGTGGCTTGAGTGTAAGAATGTTCCTTAAGACTGTTACAACTTTGCGCGTAAAAGCTGGAAAGGTTGGGACTGTAAAAAGCGGTGCCGCTGCTGGATACCTTGGCGATTCAGAAGGCCTTGCAGGACACGCAAGAGCAGCTCGACTTAGAATAGGTAAATAAACTATGGTATTGGATGTTGTAAAGCTTGGAGAAGAAAGTCTCAGACAAAAATCTGTTTCTGTAGATGAAGTAAATGATGAAATCAAACAGCTTGCAGAAGATATGTTTGAGACAATGATTGCATATGAAGGTGTTGGTCTTGCAGCTCCTCAGATTGGTAAAAACATAAGAATGTTTGTTCTTATTGCTGACGATGATGTTCGCCGTGTATTTATCAATCCTCAGATAATTAAAACTTCAGAAGAAGTTAGCGATTATGATGAAGGCTGTTTAAGTATTCCTCAGGTTTACGAAACAATTACACGTCCGGTTCAGGTTACTGTTCAGGCTCTTAACGAAAAAGGTCGTCCGTTTACTCTTGAAGCAGACGGACTCCTTGCTAGAATTATTCAGCACGAATATGACCATCTTGATGGAATCCTTTATATAGACCGTGGTGACAAAGCCTTTGCCGAAAAAACAGAAGCACAGTTTAAAAAACGTGCAGAACGCGCAAAGGAAAAAGAAAAGGCTAAGGCTGCTAAAGCTGCTAAAATTGCGGCAAAAATCGCTGCAAAGGAAGCTAAAAAGTCAAAATGAAAATTATATATGCAGGAAGCCCCGACGCGGCTAAGATAACCTTGGAAGCTCTCTATGAAAACCAGAAGGAATTTGGTTTTGAGATTGCAGGTGTTTTATCTAATCCTCCTACTGCAAAAGGTCGTCATAAAACCCCTACTCCAACTCCGGTTGCTGCATACGCTTTAGAAAAAGGACTTCCTGTTTTTACACCAGAGCATCTTGATTCTGCTGCACGCGAACAGATTGCACCACTTGGCGCAGACCTGCTTGTTTGCTTTGCTTATGGCCATATTTTCGGGCCAAAATTTCTTGCGCTCTTTCCAATGGGCGGGGTAAATCTTCATCCTTCATTCCTGCCAAAATACAGAGGCTGTACTCCTGTTCAGCAGGCAATCCTCGAAGGAGACGAGCTTCTTGGAATCTCTGTTCAGACACTTTCTCTCAAGATGGATGCTGGTGATATTCTTAAGCAGGATTTTGTACACATCCAGGAAAATGATACAACAGAAGCGCTTTTGAATTACAGTGCAAAAAAAGGTGCCGAACTTATTTGTGATATTATAAAAGAAAGCGCTGCTGCGGGCGCTCTTATTAAAGGAAAACCACAGAGTAAAGAAGATATTTCTTACACCTATACAATCACAAAAGAAATGGCAAAAATCAACTGGGAAGAAAGTGCAGAAACAATTTGTCGTAAAATCAGAGCCTACTACCCTGATCCATGCTGCTGGTGTCTTGAAGAAAATGATTCTCCGCTTAAGATTTCGGCAGCGTCAGAGGTTTATGTTGCAGATGCACAGGCAATCTTAGAAAATGATCCTGCATTTGGGCCAATAATCCAGGACAACGTATACAAAGCCTTTCCTTGCGGTAAGGTTTTAGCATATAATAAAACTACAAACGGAATTTACGTTAAAACCGGCGATGGAATTCTTAGTATTACAAAGCTCCAGCGTCAGGGAAAAAACATGATGTCTTATAAAGATTTTATGAACGGTGCCAAGGATTTTCTTGGAACTGTATTAAAATAAACTCGAGGAAAACAGATGAGCAATTCAAAAAAAGATGAAATCGAAGATACAAAAGAAGAAACTCAGGAAGTTGAAGTAACTCAGGAAACAGAAGTGACAGAAGCAGCAGAGGAAGAAGCTGCCGAAGATAAAGAAGAAGTCGCTGCTGAAGAAACAGAAACTGTTGCAGAAGAACCTGCGCCTTCAAAAAAATCCAAAGCAAAAAAATCATTCTCGCCAAAGAAGCTTCGATTCAGTTTTTCAGAAGGCTTTGACAATCTTCAGTCAAATCTTCCGGCCCTTATTATTGCCTGCCTTTCTGCATTTATAATTATGATTATTGCAGGCTGCGCTGTTTTCTTTACAAATGTAAAAGGAGCCGAAAAGGTTCTTGTTCCAAATGTTGTTGGTAAAAAATGGGACGAAGCATTTATTGAAATGCAGATAAAAGAGCTTTACCCAAAAATCAATCTGCGCTATTCAAATGTTCCGGGCGACGAAGGCCTTGTTCTTGAGCAGAGCCCTCAGCCAGGTGCAATTGTTAAAGGCTACAGCAGAATCAATCTTGTAATAAGCCGCGGTGTTGTAATTGATGCAGTTGGCTCTTATGTTGGAAAAAATCTTTCAGAGGTTCAGATGTCTCTCCAGACTCTTTTTGCAGGACAGACAAAACCTCTTATTACACTTGCAACTCCATCTTACATTCCGGATGCTTCAGAAGCAGGAACAATTCTTGAGCAGGATCCGCCAGAAGGTTCAAAAATCTCTGAGCCTGTAGTTGTAAATCTTGTTGTAAGCCGCGGACCAAATTATGAAAATACACGCCGACCATATGTAATCGGTCAGAGCATCAACGATTTGCTTCAGACAATCGCAAGAACAAAAATTGTATTTGATATAACTTCTCATCAGGCAAGCGAAAGTGAAAAGCCTGGAACTGTAGTTTCTCAGCAGACAATTGAAGATGAATATGTTCCTAACTACACAAGGGTTACTGTAGAAATGGCAATGCCAGAAGGTTCTAACGACGACAACGCCTACGGAATCTTCCAGGAAAAACTTCCTGATTATCCATATCCTGTTCCTATGAAGCTGGAGGCCTACCCTGCAGAAGGAACAGCCTATACTATTGTAAACTTTAATCACCCTGGTGGAAATTTAACAATTCCATATGAAGTACCTCGTGGTACAACTTTAGTACTCAGTGTTGCCGACAAAGTAGAAGCCCGAAAGCTTGTTGAATAAGGATGCTGATGGATAATGAATGCGCCATTAATTTGTCTGACATTAACAGGAAAAACTCTGGAAGAAGACAGACAGCTCGTACAAAAATACTCAAAATTAATTGATATTGTTGAGCTTAGGGTTGATCATCTTACAGAAGAAGATCAGCTTTATGCCAGACGTTTTCCTTCAATGATTCACATACCTTGTATACTTACAATCAGACGTGATGTTGACGGCGGATTATTTAATGGCAGTGAGTTTTCAAGAACCTGTCTTTTTAGTCGTGCGCTTGCATTTGCAAATCAGGATAAAACAAAGAATTTTGCCTATGTAGATTTTGAGGATGATTTTCATATTCCAAGTATTCAGGATGCTGCCATGGCTTTTGGTGTAAAAATAATCAGAAGCGTTCACAGCATGAATGAGCCTATTTATAATTTACGCGACCGCTGTGATGAAATGCGTAAGACTGGTTATGAAATTCCAAAGATTGCCTTTAAGCCAAAAAAGCTTTCGGATGTTGCAAATCTTTTTAAAGAAGGAAGCCAGATGACAGACTATGAGCATATTCTTTGTGCCATGGGTCCGGAAGGTTTGCCTTCAAGAATTCTTTCTTCTTTTACAAACTCGTATTTAACATATGTTTCTCCAGAAGAACTTATAGAAAATATGTCGGGCATAGGACACATTGATCCTGTAACACTTACTTCACTTTATAATTTCAGATCAATTACAAGAAATACAAGACTTTTTGGAATGACAGGCTGGCCTCTTTATAAAGTTTCGGGCCCCGAGATTCACAATTCAGGTTTTAAACGTGCCGGCATAGATGCAGTATTTCTTCCAATCCGTTCGCAGCTTGCTTCTGAAGCCCTTGTATTTGCAGAACAGCTTGGTATTGAAGGTCTTGCAATTACAAATCCTCATAAAGAATCAATCATGTATTATTTGAATGAGCAGACCCCGGAAGTTATTCAGATTGGAGCCTGCAATACGGCAATTTATAAAAACAAAAAATGGATTGGCTATAATACAAACGCTTACGGCTTCAGGCGTGCCCTCGAAGAGTTTTTAGGTCCAATCCGCATTAAACGAAAAAAGGTTGCCCTCATTGGAGCAGGAGGAACTGCAAAAGCCGTTGCTTATGTTCTAAAACAGATGGGCGCCAGAGTTTGTGTATTTAATAGAACAATAAGCCATGCAAAACAGCTTGCAGAAAGATACGGCTTTGAATATTGTCAGCTGGAACCGGAATGCGCACCTATCCTTGATGAGTTTTCTAATCTGATTATTCAGACAACTTCGGTTGGTGCTACAAAAGAAGTAAAACCCGGATCACAAAATACACAGGAACCAAATGATCCTATATATTTTTATAACTTCCGGGGCAATGAAATTCTTTTTGACATTCTTTACCGTCCTGCAATTACTCCTGTTATGAAGAGAGCCTCTCTTGCAGGTTGCCGTGTTAGTAATGGCTACAAAATGCTTGAGTATCAGGCCTATGCCCAGTTCAAGCTTTTTACCGGCGTAGATTTTGAAATGGATACAAAGGTAGATATATAAGGAAAAAGGATATGACACAAAGCGAACAGAAAACACTCGTTGCAAATACTGCAATTGATACTCTTATTGAAAAAGGAAAAATTTTCAGCGGAATGAAAATTGGACTTGGAACAGGCTCTACTGCTATTCCTGCTGTATACCGTCTTGCAGAACATATTAAAAGCGGCCAACTCAAGGATATTAAAGCTGTTGTAACAAGCTTCCAGACACAGAATGCCTGCCAGGATTTAGACATTCCGGTTTATTCTTTGAATGACAGAATCATCGGAGGCCACTTAGACCTTTCAATTGACGGTGCCGATGAAGTTACTCCAGAATGCTTCTGTATTAAAGGTGGCGGTGCTGCTCATGTTCGCGAAAAGTTAGTTGAATATAACTCTGATATTTTTGTTGTAGTTGCAGACTCTTCAAAGGCTGTAGAAACAATTGGAACAAAGTTTGCGGTTCCTGTAGAAATTATTGAAAGCGCACGCGTACCTGTTACAAATGCCCTTAACAAGCTTGGTGCAAAATGTGTACTTCGTGAAGGAGTTCGCAAAGCAGGACCTGTAATTACAGATAACGGAAATCAGATTCTTGACTGTACCTGGGAGCAGCCTATTGATGTTGCCGCCATGGAAGACAAAATAAACGGAATTGCCGGTGTTGTAGAAAACGGACTTTTCTCTAAGAACAAGCCGATTGTTTTTGTTGCAACACCAGATGACAAGGTAGAAATAAGGAACTGGCACTAAGCCTTTCCCGTTACAGGAGAGCGAATGTTTCCACCGTTCCCACAAGAACTAGCCCGTCACTACTGCATGGAATTTATTTCTGGCATAGAGGACGGGTCTATTATTTTACAGCAGATTTCCCAGGAAAGCGAAGAACGTCGTGGCCATGGCGTGATGATTGGCGCGCTGGTGTGTGTAAATGCCGCTGGCGAGCGTGTAGTTCTTCATGCAGTAAGCGGGATTTCCATTGTCCCCGTGGTCCCTGAGCCTGTCGAAGGGCACCCAGATCCCCATAAAATAATCGTTCCTCCCCTGGTCTCTCCAAAAGAAATAGAAAACGCACTTGCAAAGAATGATAAAAAGATACATGAATTGACAGAGGCGATTGCGACCGCGGTGGTTGAGTCTGTCGAAACCTCCTTAAAAGAGCAGCGCACTGTCCTTACGACCGAGTCCTTGCTCAATGTATTCAGTCTCTACAGCTTCACCCGCTTTGACGGCAAAAAAATCACGCTTAATGAAATCATAAAAGAACACGACGGCAAGCTTCCTCCAACAGGCACGGGTGACTGCTGTGCTCCAAAACTTTTATCATATGCGTTTGAACATAACCTTACCCCAATAAGCATGGACGAAGTTTTTTACGGCCGCGACACTCCAAACAAAAAAAACGACACCTCCTACCCTCCCTGTGATGAACGCTGCGGCTACATTCTACCCTGGATTTTAGGGCTTGAGATTCTTTACCGCGATTCACAAATCATTGTTGTAAATAAACAAAGCGGACTTCTTTCTGTTCCGGGACGCACACCAGACAAACAGGACTGTGTAGTTTCAAGAGTAAAAAAGCTTTTTCCTCACTGTATAACACAACCATCTGTTCACCGACTTGATATGGAAACCTCAGGCCTGCTGGTTCTTGCCTTTACAGAAGAAGCCCATAAAAACTTAAGCCGTCAGTTTGAAGAAGGCACTGTTCACAAAAAATACGTTGCCCTGCTTGATGGAGTTTTTAATCACAATGAATACAAAGGTGAACTGCAATTAAAGTTCCGCCTGGACGTCGACAATCGCCCTCACCAGATTTACGACGAAGAAAACGGAAAGCTTGGAATTACAGAATGGGAAAAAGTCGGCACAGTTTTATACACTGCTCCAGACGGAAGTAAACGCCGTACCACAAAAATAATCTTCACTCCAAAAACAGGACGTACTCATCAGCTCAGACTTGCAGCAAGCGACCCGCATGGGTTTGGCATTCCTATTGTGGGAGATACATTATACGGGCATTGTGAACCAGGTGAACGCCTTATGCTTCATGCATTTGAGCTAGAGTTTAAGCATCCGGTTAGCGGAGCGCAAATGAAGTTTATTTTAGGAACAGACCTTTAACAAGTGGTACACAAATCACAAAAATCACTTCAATCAAAAGTGCCGGCAAAAAGTTTGCAGTTTTGATTTTTTTGAGGCCTAGAAGATTTATACCAATCATAACGATGATGGCGCCACCACAGGCTGAAATTTCGTTGAGCAGATTATCTGTTACATAAGGCTGTAAAACTCCGGAAAGAAGAGTAAGTGCTCCCTGATAAAGCAGAATAAGGATTGCAGAAAAAGCAGTTCCAACTCCCATTGCTGCTGCAAAGGAAATTGCCATAAAGCCGTCAAGGATTGATTTTGTAAAGATGATTGTATAATTGTGATTTACACCGGCTTCGAAAGAACCGATTATTGTCATTGCACCAACGCAGAACAAAACGCTGGCATTCAAAAAGGCATAGGCAAAGTTGTGTTTTTTCTGTTCATCAAGGGCAATGTCTGAAGCAAAAAGATCGCCTTCTACAGCAGCTTTTTTCTTTGGACTTGTAACCTTCTGCAGCCAGCCACCAAGACGAAGGATTGCTCCATCTATATCAATTGCATACCCAATTATTGCACCAATAATAAGAGACAAAGCAAGGTAAACAATACTTTCATATTTAAAAGCCATCTGCAGTCCTATAACAACGCTTATAACACCACAGGCTGTCTGAATCATATCAGAAAGTTCGTCTGTAAATTTTTTGGAAAACAAAAGTCCGAAAATTGAACCAAGAATAACCGTACCACAGTTAACAAAAACAGCTAACATTTTTTACCTCATAAAAAAAGGGAACTGCTTTTATGCAATTCCCTTTGATGCGGAGGAGCCGACTTGAACGGCCACGACTTACGCCACAAGCACCTCAAGCTTGCGTGTCTACCAATTCCACCACCCCCGCGTAGTAATGAGCTACACTGGATTCGAACCAGTGACCCACGCCTTAAAAGGGCGTTGCTCTACCTACTGAGCTAGTAGCCCATCGCATTCTTACGAATGTCCTATCATATTATTGATTTTACACAAACATGTCAAGACTCTCAATTACTATTTATTCTATTTTCTTGCAACAATCTGCCATATTTGATAAAATCCAACGAGTAGAAAAAAAGTTTTAAATAGAAAAAATGTTTGGAGAGTTTATTAACAATTTTATTTTAAGAGGTTTTCTTATGAAAAAACTTTTTTCTGTATTGGCTGTTCTTTTCGTTCTTGGAACAGTAAATGTATTCGCACTTGGTATTGGTCCACAGGGTGGATACGCAGTTCAGGGTGCTCCAAGTGGAGCTCTTACTCTCAAGGTTGATTCTCTTCCTTGTGTATTTGCAATTACTGCTGATTTTACAGAACCTGTTGCACTTGGTGTTACAGCTGACTGGTGGGTTGCTAATCCTAAGATTGAAGGCACCTGGGGTTATTTCTACGGACTTGGTCTTGCAGGATCTGTTACTGTAGGTGAAAATGCAGGAGCTATTTTTGCCGGTGGTAGAGCATTTGTTGGTACAAACATTTTCCTTCTCAACAACTTCATCGAACTTTACCTTCAGGCAGCATGGCAACCAGGCGTAAGCATCCATAACGGTGGAGTTACACCTGTAATTACAAAAGGAGCTTTCCCAATCAACTTAGGTCTCCGCTTCTGGTTCTAATTTAATAAAAATGAGGTTTGGGTTATGAAAACAAACGCTTTAAAAGGAATGAAAGATATATTGCCTCAGGAACAGCGACTGCGCGATTATGTTCAGTCAAAGATTCTTGAAACATACAGAGCTTCGGGATTTGAACGCATTTCAACTCCTATGCTCGAAGATGCAGAAAATCTTGATAAGTCCGATGGCGGCGACAACCTGAACCTCATTTTTAAAGTTTTAAAACGTGGTGATAAACTGGAGTCTGCACTTGCTGCAAATCCTGTAGAAGAAAAAAATCTTTCTGATATGGGTCTTCGTTATGACCTTACCCTTCCTCTTACAAGATTTTTTGCCGCAAACAGAAACGAACTTCAGTTCCCTTTTAAAGTAATTCAGACAGACAGAGTATTCCGTGCAGAACGCCCTCAAAAAGGCAGAAGCCGTGAATTTGTTCAGTGTGATATTGATATTCTTGGTGACTCTTCTCCAAATGCAGAAGTTGAGCTTATTGATGTAACTGCCCGCGCACTTTTGAACATTGGCTGTACTGATGAAAGATTTAAAAATTTTACAATCAATATTAATGACCGCCGCATTTTGCGCAACATGCTCCAGAATATGGGCTTTGCTCCAGAAACCTTAGATTCAGTTTGTATCACCTTTGACAAGCTCGATAAAATTGGTGTTGATGGAGTCCGTGCAGAGCTTACAGAAAAACAACTTCCTGATGCTGCTGTAAAAGCACTCGCAGATTTTTGTTCAGCCGCAGCAGGCAACCCAGATGGCTTTAGCATTGATGATGTTGTAAGCAAATGTGCAGATTCTTCAATTGCCGATGACTTAAAATATATCATTGCAACAGTAGAAAAAATCTCTGGCGGAGAATACAAAATCAAATATTGTCCAAACCTTGTTCGCGGACAGGGCTACTACACAGGCGTAGTTTTTGAAATTGCCAGCACATCATTCTCTGGTGCAGTTGGTGGTGGCGGCCGCTATGACAACCTTATCGGCAAGTTCATTGGACAGCAGGTTCCAGCCGTAGGATTTTCAATTGGTTTTGAACGCATCTGTTCTATTTTGCTCGACATTGGATTTTCAATTCCTGGTGCAAAAGAAAAATGTGCCCTCCTCTATGATGATTCAATCGACTTTACCTGCGTTCTTTCTGCAGCCAAAAAACTCCGCGCTTCATACAATGTTGCAATCCTTAAAAAAGCCAAAAAGCCGGGCCCTCAGTATGATATGCTCGAAAAACAGGGCTACACAAAATTTGCGACATTTAAAGATAACGAAGTACAGGTAAAATAATCACAACCATTTTTTTTCATTTTAACAGTTGAATAGAAGATAATTTTTCATTAAAATGGAAAGACACTAAATTTCGAAACAATTTTATTTTTAAAGAGGTATTAATATGGCTTGGGATATTTCAAAAGTAAGAAATATCGGTATCAGTGCCCACATTGACTCTGGAAAGACAACAAC
>JBGVAV010000031.1:0-54955 GCA_045224915.1 Treponema sp. | reverse complement strand
GACCGTCATTGCGAGGCCGAAGGCCGTGGCAATCCAAAACATATAAAGGTATATCTATATGAAAAGAACATTTATAGTATTATTGATTTTTATCATCTCACTTTTTACTGCCTGTGCCAAACCAAAACAGAACAGTGCCCCTGTTGAATCTCAGGCAATCCCGGAGCCTGTTCCAGAACCAGCTCCGCTTGATCCAAAAATCGAAAAGCTCAATCGTGTTCTTATGAGCATGACAGACCGTTGCAAAGATGCAATTCCAAACGGAGATCCAAACGAGTTTCTTGCCGATTTAGAAAAAGTTTTGGAAATAGAAAAGGCTTTTCCTTCTGATGACTTGAGCCTTTACTATTTAATAGATAAAACTCACAAGGTTGGTGCAGACTACGAACCAACTCACTTGCGCAAGCTTGTTCAGAATAATGATTACATCATAAATAAAACAACCTTAGCACTTCGCGAAGATGCAGATGATGCTCTTCACGAAATGGCGCGCGCTGCAAAAAAAGACGGAATCACTCTTGATGTAAGCTCAACATACCGTTCATATTCAACACAGGAACGTACCTTTAATTACTGGGTTAGTGTAGATGGTCTTGAAGAAGCAGAAAGAGAATCTGCCCGCCCTGGTACAAGCCAGCATCAGCTTGGTGCCGCAGTAGACTTTGGAAACATTGATGATTCATATGCTTTGACAGACGGTTGCAAATGGCTCAATGCTCATTCAGAGGAATACGGCTGGAGCTTGAGCTTTCCTCAGGGCTATGAAGATGTAACAGGCTACCGCTGGGAATGCTGGCACTTTCGCTACATCGGCATAGAAGCCTGCAAGTTCCAGAAAAAATGGTTCAGCGATATTCAGCAGTTTATGTTTGAGTTTATAGATGCCTGGAAGAATATGGATTAATTCCACAACTCCTGTGCAATTTTAAGATCGTCCAAAATCTGTGGGCGGTCTTTTTTTTGTGTTTTTCCTGTCTTTACCGCTCTAATCAAAATATTCTTAGGCGTATGTTCTTCATCAATAAATTCAAGCATCTGAACACGGTATCCCTGCTGCTCAAGCCATTCACCACGCAATGCATCTGTTAAAAGAGAACTGAATTTTTCGCGCAAAAGTCCGTGCTTAAGAATAGGTTCAAGCGCATTGTCATCTTGTTTTATTTTTCCTTTGCGATTATTTGTAAGCTCTAAATTTATCTGATGCTGGCAGCATGGAACACTCAAAATCGCTTTTGCACCGCGGCTAACTGCATATTCCAACGCAAAATCGGTTGCAGTGTCGCAGGCATGAAGTGTCATTACAATATCAGGGGCCTCATTTCCTGAGTAATCAGAAATGTTTCCCACTCTAAAATTCAGATTTTCAAGTCCAAGCTTTTGTGTTGTCTGATTACAAAAATCAATTACATCTTTTTTTAGGTCTAGCCCTTCAATCTGGCATGGAAGCTTTTTAATTTCTGTCAAAAAATAATGAACTGCAAACGTAAGATATGATTTACCGCATCCAAAATCGGCAATGCGGACAGGTTCTCCCTCGGTAACAACAGAAGGCAAAACATCATCAACAAACTCTAAAAATCTGTTTATCTGGCGGAACTTGCTGTAACGCGAAGCAACAACCTTGCCCTGGGCTGTCATAACTCCAAGCATCACAAGAAAAGGAACGGGAACACCTTCTTTTATAATATAATTTTTGCCTTCATGAGAGTTGTTGGCCACCACGGAAGCCTTTTGTTCAGTAATTTCCCTGCAAAGTCTTGTAATTTTTCCTTTTTTATTGGCAATTATACAAATTTCCTGATTTTCAGTGCGCTCAATACAATTTTTAAAAGTCTTACCAGCATGGGCTTCCAGAAAAGTCTCAAACTGGGCCTCATTCATATGCTCATGAAAAACCTGCTTTTCGGTAAACATCTGGGCAAAATATCCGGTCTTACCGCCTGCATTTTCAACAGCAATTTTGATTTTTTTGTATGGTCTGCCAAGCTTTTCTTCAACATCACTGCCTGGCTTTGAAAAAGTTGCACTTAATATCATATTTAAATAGTATACCTTTTTTACAAAAATTGTTATACTATTTTTTATGGGAAAGACAATCGTTTTTGTAAATCAGAAGGGTGGTGTCGGAAAAACAACTTCGGCAATAAATATTGGTGCATACATCGCACTTGCAGGTAAAAAAGTACTTCTTGTAGACTTTGACTCACAGGGAAACATGTCTAGTGGTGTTGGAGTTTCAAAAGACAAGCCTACAATTTATGAATTGCTTGCCGGAACTTGTACCGCACAGGCTGCCGTAAAAAAATCTTCTATAGACAATCTTGATGCTATCAGTGCCTCAATTGATTTGTCTGGTGCTGCAATAGAGCTTGTTGATCAGGAAAACTGGGAATATTACCTTAAAAATGCCCTTGCTCCTCTTACCGATAAATACGATTACATACTTATTGATTGTCCTCCTTCTCTTGGAATTTTGACTCTTAATGGTCTTGCCGCTGCCGATTCTGTATTAGTTCCTATGCAGTGTGAATATTTTGCTTTGGAAGGAATTACACTTTTGCTTCAGACAGTTCAGAAGGTTCAGAAAGAAATCAATCCAAATCTTACAATCGGCGGAATCTTTTTTACAATGTACGATTCACGCACACGTCTTGCTCAGGATGTTGTGCTTCAGGTTAAATCATATTTTAAGGATGTAGTATTCAATACTATTATTCCACGCAATGTAAGACTTTCAGAGGCTCCATCGCATGGACTTCCTATCTGCAAATATGACCCTGAATGTATGGGCGCAAAAAGTTATGAAAAATTGGCGGAGGAGGTAATCCGTCGTGGCTAAAAAAGGATTAGGTAAAGGCCTTGATGCATTAATTAAAAATAATCCCGAGGCAAACGAAGAGGTATTAATTTCTACAGGACTTGGAATCCATAATGTTCAGGTTGCAAAAAGCGGAAGACCTGCAAATGTTCCTGCATGCATTGAAGTAGATGCAGACGGTGGTTTGTGGTGTGATGTTAATTTCCTTAAACCAAACCCAAAGCAGCCACGTGCCGATTTTAATCAGAAGCTGCTTGAAGAGCTTTGTGATTCTATTAAACAAAATGGAATCCTTGAGCCAATAATCATTGAACAGGTAGAAAACAAAACAAACGAATTTTATATTATTGCAGGAGAACGCCGTACACGTGCCGCTAAAATGGCAGGCCTTGATAAGGTTCCGGTTCAGCTCCGTAAATTTGATGAACAGCAGAAACTTGAGTTTGCCCTTATTGAAAATATTCAGCGTGCAGACTTAAACCCAATTGAAGAAGCAACAGCTTATTATAATTTAATTCAGATAAGTGATCTTACGCAGGACGAAGTTGCAAAGCGTGTAGGAAAGAACCGTTCTACAGTTGCAAACTCTTTGCGTCTTCTTAAACTTCCTGAAGACATTAAAAAATCACTTATTACCGGACAGATTTCCAGCGGTCATGCACGTGCACTTTTGATGGTAAAAAACGATGCAGACATGCGCATCCTTTTTGGAAAAATCTTAGGCTCAGGACTTTCTGTTCGTGAATGCGAAGCCCTTGCCGATACATACAACAACGGTGGACGCGCAGTAACCAAAAAAACAGATAAACGAAAAACCCGCAAGGACCCTGATATTGCCTTGTTTGAGCAGGAGCTCCGTAACCTGTTTGGCGTAAAGGACGTAGACTTCAAAGGCGATACTTCAAAGGGTTCTATTGAGATTAAGTTTTCTTCTAAAGCAGACTTTGACAGAATCTATAATGTACTGTTAGGCGAGAAATAAAAAAGCCTGATATCCTTCAAAAAGCTGGCAGATATCCTCTTTTGCAACAATTTCCCATGGCGCATGCATGCTCAAAACTGCAACGCCTGCATCAAGAACATTCATTCCATATTTTGCTGCATGATATGCAATTGTTCCGCCGCCACCCTGATCAACTTTTCCAAGCTCAGCCATCTGGTAGGTAACACCTGATTTATCCATGCACTCACGAACTGCTGCAATAAATTCCGGATTTGCATCACTGGCACCAGACTTTCCGCGGCTGCCTGTATATTTTTGGAAAGCAATACCACCGCTCAAAACAGAAGCATTTTCTTTATCAAAGAGGTTTGCATTCATTGGGTCGTAAGCTGCATTTACATCTGAAGAAAGCATATTTGAATTTGCAAGACATCGGCGTAAAGTAAGCTCGCTGTAGGTGCTGCCTGTTTTTGCAATGAGTTCTGCAACCATGTTTTCAAAAAGGTTCGAAGCCATTCCTGTAGCACCAACGCTTCCAATTTCTTCTTTATCTACACAAAGACAGCAGGCAGTCCTTTTGAGGTCTATACCGCTTGCACTAACCTGAAGCAAAGCGGCTGCAGAAGTAAATGCACATGAACGGTCATCCTGTCCGTATGCAAGAATAAATGAGCGGTCAAGTCCCATGTCGCGGGCAGCTCCAGCCGGAACAATTTCAAGCTCAGCCGATTCAAAATCTTTTTCTTCTATATTATATTTTTCTTTTAAGAGCTTAAGTACAAGCTTTTTACTGCGGTCTTTTTCCTTGTCTTTTTTTGCGCCAGAATCTTCTGTGGCAGCTTTTTTTGCAGGTACGCACGAGCCCATAATCAAATCAAGATCTTCGCCCTTAATAAAATCACTTGCCTTATCTTTCATCTGATCCTGTGCAAGGTGTGGCAAAATATCAGAAATACAGAAAACAGGATCTGCGGCATCTTCACCAATAATAACTTTTATAGTTGTTCCATCCTTTTTGCACACAACTCCATGAATTGCAAGCGGCAGGGTAGTCCACTGATATTTTTTAATTCCGCCATAGTAGTGAGTATTCAAATATGTAATATTGTCTTTTTCATAAAGAGGATTCTGTTTTGCATCAAGGCGAGGGGAGTCAATGTGCGCACCAAGAATATTCATTCCTTTTTCAAGTGGTTCGCTTCCAAGCTGGAATAATGCAATTGCTTTATTCATCTTTGTTATATAAACCTTATCGCCGGCCTTAAGCTTTTTGCAGGCATTCAAATCCTTATAACCTGCCTTTTTTGCCATAGCAATAAGTTGTTCTACACATTCACGTTCTGTTTTTCCGTTATCCAGAAATTTTTTGTATTGTTCAATAAGATTGTCGTTTGAATTCATAATTTTTTCCTTTAATATAGTTTAAATATAATCAAGAAAGGCAAATATAACAAGTATATTCAGACTTTGTCAGGCATAAGTTTTATGAGAAAAAGTACTAAAAATTCTTTTATTTTTTTTAAATTAGTTTTACAATAATAGAACAGTTTAAATTTTTGGAGTTACTATATGTCTATGCGCGAAATTATTAGGGTTGATCCGGAAAAATGTACCGCTTGTCATCGCTGTATTTCGGTTTGTCCTGCAAAGATGTGTAACGACGCATCTGGTGATTATATAAAAGTTAATTCTGAACTGTGTATCGGCTGCGGAAGATGTATTTCTGCATGCCATTTTGGTGCCCGTATGGGTATCGACGACTTTGATTTGTTTATGAACGATTTGAAGTCAGGTAAAAAAATTATTGCTATTGTTGCTCCGTCTTCGGTTGTTTCTTTCCGTGGACACATTCTTGAGTTTAATACATGGCTCAAGTCTATTGGCGTAAAAGCCGTATTTGACGTAAGCTTTGGTGCAGAGTTAACATCAAAATCTTATGTTGAGTATATAAAGAAAAACAATCCGGATTTGATTATTTCACAGCCTTGTCCTGCTCTTGTTACTTTCTGTGAAATTTATCGTCCAAAGCTGCTTCCTTATCTTGCTCCTGCAGATAGTCCTATGCTTCACACAATCAAAATGATTAAAACTTATTACACACAATATAAGGACTGTAAGGTTGTTGCAATTTCTCCTTGTTATGCAAAGCGCCGTGAGTTTGATGAAACTGGTCTTGGTGATTACAACGTAACAATGAAATCTCTTGATCAATACTTCAAGGATAACGGAATTGATCTTTCAAAGTTTGCAAAAACTCCTTACGACAATCCTGAAGCCGAACGTGCCGTAACATATTCTTCGCCAGGTGGTCTTATGAAGACTACAGAACGATTTGTTCCTGGCATTTCTGATGTTACAAGAAAAATCGAAGGTCTCCCAGAGGTTGTAGAATATTTTGTTCATCTTGAACGTTCTCTTAACCAGAAGATTAAGCCTGTTTATAAGCTTATAGACTGTCTTGGCTGCTGGCAGGGTTGTAATGGTGGTTCTGGTACTTGTGCCGGTGAAATGACTCTTGATGAGATGGAAAGTTACGTAGAAAACCGAAGCCGTTCTCTCAAAATGAAAATGAATACCGAAGGTACAAGTTCAAAGTCTATCAAGAAGTTTAATAAAAAGCTCGAGGCCTACTGGTCAGAAGGACTTTATAAACGAACCTATGTAAACAACAGTACAGTATTTGAAGCAATTATTAAAAATCCTTCTGAGGATGATATCAATAAAATCCATCAGGATATGGGTAAGTTAACTTCCCGTGATATTCTTAACTGTGGTGCCTGCGGTTACCGTACTTGTGAACAGATGGCTGTTGCTATTTTTAACGGCTTGAATAAACCTGAGCACTGTCACCACTATAAGGGTGTTGAGCTTGTAAAAATCACTGGTAATCATAAGCAGGAACTCAAGAACGCTATTGAAAACGTTAAGAACACAAGTTTGTCTCAGCTTGCAAGAAGTGATAACGAAGTTAATGCAATCAGAACTGTTTCTGAAGAAATGGTAAGCAGTGTAAATGCATCTTCTGCCGCAATCGAAGACATGATTAACAGCATTCAGTCTGTAAATACTGTTTTGAATACTAACTCCGAAAGTATTTCTGCTCTTAATGATGCTACAAAGACTGGTAAGGTCAGCGTAGAAGAGATTGCTGTTCTTGTTGGTGAAATTGAAAAGAGTTCTAACGGACTTAGTGAAATGTCTACTGTAATCCAGCAGATTGCTTCTCAGACAAACCTTCTTGCTATGAACGCCGCTATTGAGGCTGCTCATGCAGGTGAGTTTGGTAAAGGCTTCTCTGTAGTTGCTGATGAAATTCGTAAGCTTGCTGAAAGTTCTGGTAAAGAAGCTAAGCAGATTAGTGATGTACTTAAAAAGGTTAAATCTCTTATTGACTCAACCTTTGGTAAAACAATCGCTGTTAAAGAAGACATCGAAAATATTGTTAAGCTTTCTGATCAGGTTTCGAATCAGGAATCTGTTGTTAAATCTACAGTATCACAGCAGAGTGATGGTGGCCAGAAGCTACTGGAATCGCTCAAGACTATGAAGGACAATACTCAGAGTGTTGCTACTGCAGTTGATAACCTTAGAAAATCAACCGATTCTGTAAAAGTTGCTATTCAGGAAATCAAACTTGACATCTAAATCTTCTAAACGTCGGACAAAGTCTCATTCAAAAAAGACTTTGTCTGTGATTATTACTATTCTCGTAATTCTTCTGTTTGCCTCCTGGTATTTGTTCGGTAAGCCGTACATTGTCCAGGACGAACAGGGCTTTATGCTCGTAATGACAGAAGAGCCGATTATTCCGATTGGGGTAGGGACTGACTCTGTTGAACAGCAGGAAAGTCCTGTAGTTTCTGAAGAAAATACTGCGGGGGCTGAGCCTGTCGAAGGAGTCGAAGGCCTGCAAGAAGTCCCAGCCAAAGGCAAAAACTCAAACATCTCTTCTTCCGCTGCCGACCTTGGTCATGACGAAGATTCTCCTTTGTTTTTTGGAAATCCTTCAGATGCTCTTGCCGAGACAAGCCTTGATACAAATTATCTCATGGTTAAACCTCAATTTACGCTTTCTTATAATACGAGCACCTTGTGTCCAAACTGGGTTGCATGGCATCTTGATTCTATAAATATGGGAGACGCTGACCGCTCTGATGATTTTCGTCCCGACACAGAACTTCCTGCCGGCTGGTATGGTGTAAAAAAAGCAGACTATCAGTATAACAAATATGGCTTTGACAGAGGTCATGTGTGTCCTTCTGCAGACAGAACTGCAACAAAAGAAGACAACTCTATGACCTTTCTTATGACAAATATGGTTCCGCAAACTCCAGACAATAACCGCGTAATCTGGATGCATTTTGAAAACTTTGAACGTGAACTTGTAAAACAAGGCAACGAAGTTTATATAATTGCGGGGCCTTATGGAACTGGCGGTACGAGCCCAAAAGGCACCTTTGACAATATTCCAATCAAACTAAAATCTGGAGAAGAATATTTAATGAATGTTCCAGCTTACACCTGGAAGGTTCTTATTGCACTTCCTTCCGGCGACGGCGATCTTGACCGCTTGGGCGATGCGGCTTTGGCAACAGCAATTGCAATTAATGTTCCAAACAAAACAGGTATGCAGAAAACAGGAGACTGGGAACAGTTCCTTTGTTCAATAGATGAAATTGAGGCAATGACAGGCTACGACTTTTTTGAGCTTTTGCCAGATGATGTTGAGGACGCACTTGAAGCGAGTGTTTACGTAAGATGATAAAACTATTAGCAAAAATATTTATAAAAAATCACAATGATTATCAGAACGAAAAGGTCCGCAGCCAGTACGGTATTTTGTGCGGTGCTTTTGGAATCTTTTTAAACGCAGTTCTTTTTACACTTAAGTTCGTTTTTGGAACTCTTGCCGCATCTGTTGCAATGGTTGCCGATGCCTTTAACAACTTGTCTGATGCCGCATCTTCTGTAGTTCAGATTCTTGGCTTTAAACTTTCTACAAAAAAGCCTGATCCTGATCATCCTTTTGGTCACGGTCGTATTGAATACATTTCGGGGCTTGTAGTTTCCTTTCTTATTCTTTACATGGGTGTTGCGCTTTTAAAAGATTCTGTACTTTCTATTATGCATCCAAAAAAGCCGGATACAAGCATTTTTTCTATTGTCATTATGGGCATTGGTGTTCTTGTTAAGCTTTATATGTATCTTTATAATCACCTTATTTCCCGTAAAATAGATTCTGTGGCTATGGATGTAGTTGCCAAAGACAGTTTGAATGATGTTATTTCTACAGGCGTTGTAATTATTGCAATTATAGGCAGCCGTTTTACAACACTTCCTCTTGATGGAATTGGAGGTGTAGTGGTTGCAGCATTTATTCTTAAAACAGGTTTTGAAGCTGCGGCAGATACAGTTGCGCCTCTTTTAGGAACTGCTCCTTCTGCAGAGTTGGTTTATCAGATAGAAGAAGAGTTAATGAAGCACAAGCCTATAATCGGAATGCATGATCTTGTTGTTCATGATTATGGTCCCGGCCGAATGATGATTTCGCTTCATGCAGAAGTTCCCGGAAACTTAAATATTTTCAGCCTTCATGATGTAATTGATATTGCCGAACATGATATTTCTGTCCGCTTTAATTGTCATGTAGTTATTCACATGGATCCTGTTGATACAGAAAACAAACGTCTTGCAGAGTTAAAAGAAATTCTTGCAGAAGAAATTGTAAAGGTTAATCCTGAATTAAAATATCACGATGTTCGCATGGTCCCTGGCGACACCCACACAAATCTGATTTTTGATGTTGTAAAACCGTATTCGTGCATTCTTACTGATGATCAACTTAAGCTGGTGATTCACGAAGCCGTGCATGCAAGGTGCCCGGATGTATATTGCGCCATTACAGTAGATCAGCCGTTTGTAAAATGATTCGTCATTGCGAGCGAAGCGAAGCAATCATCTCTTATAGGTAATATATTTATATTTGACCCCATCTTCTTCGTGAGTTTCATCTACAGTGCATGTCCATTCTGGACCGAGGGCGGGGAAAAACGTATCTCCATCAAAGTCGGCGTCAATTTCTGTGGCGTAAATTTTATCTGCATAGGGGAGGGCCTGCTCGTAAATTGTAGCGCCTCCTGCCACAAGTATTTCTTCCTGTCCCTGCGCCTTGCAAAAATCAATTGCGGCATCAAGAGACGGGCATGTTTTAAGATTTTTAAAAATTCGTTCATGAGAAATAATCACCAGCGTACAATAGGGCAGCGGTTTTCCAATTTCTTCAAAGGACTTGCGCCCCATGATGACGTATTTATTGCGGCAAATCTCTTTAAAACGATTGCGCTCAGAAGAAAGCTTCCATGGAATTTTCCCCTGAGCACCTATCACTCGTTTGTTTTTTGTATATGCAACCAAAAGGCTTATCATTATGCTTCTACTTCTACAAAAGAGGCAACTCTCTGTGGCTGTGAATAAACACTTCTGGCATTTTTATAAGGATTTTTAAAGTTCTGAATCTGATTTCTTATGCTTTCAATGTGTTCTCTAAGCAAATCTCTGTTAATCTGATTCTGTTTAAGAACTCTGCTCTGCAAATCATTAAGCTCATTCTGAATCTGAACAATGCTTGAATCTTCTGCTGTATGAGCCATTGGGACAGACTGTTTGTACATTTTGCTCATAGGAACAATAACCTTCTGAAGGTTTGCAATATTTTTAACAACCTGCTGTTCAAGCTCTGTATGAGCAATCAGGCTTTCTGGATTTTCTTTTGTAATAGAATCCTGCTGTTTTTCAAGAACTGTAAGATATTCCTGGAATTTATTTCTCTGCTGTTCCAGTACGCTTCTGAATTTTCTGAGCAAAGCAACTCTTTCATCTAATTCCTCTTGTGTTAATTCTGCCATATTTTCCTCCCAGTTATATGTAAGGCGCTTAGCCCTGAATATTCAATACATTCTGTACGTTTGCAGCAGGTGCATTTGCAACACTGTTTGCAATCTGTCTCCAGCTGTCTGCCAGGTCTTTTACCATTTTAAGCACAAATTCAATCTTTTCTTTGTTATGATTGATGTTTGCGGCAAGCAGTTCTTCGTTAAAGAAGACATAAAGCGACATAAGGTTTCTGGCAATGTCTCCGCCTTTTTCCATATCGAGTGAAACCTGAAGCTCTGTAATAATAGCCTGAGCTTTTTGAATACAGATTCCAAATTTTTCGATGTTTTTAGGCTTAATTTTGCCATCTTCTTCTATATAAGTTTCTGCAAGTGTAAGCTGTTTGATGATTCCTTCATAAAGCAGTACAACCAGTCTTCCCTGGCTTGCAGTATTCACATTTGTCTTTTGATAAGCATTATACGCATTAGAATATCCCATATAGACACCTCGCTTGATTTTCGGTAATAAAAAAATGAACTTTAGAAAAAATTACAAAAAAATATGTATTTTTTGAGAAAAAAATAGCTTCCAGCCGACAGAAGGGGAAAGCCTTCCCCTCGCTTCAGCCCGCAAGCGGTCTTACGCTACCCCTTCTAACGGGGGACACCCCCGTAACGCCCCCGTCAAGTAAGTAGACCTAAAAATTGCTTGCGCAATTTTTTTAACGGTCTGCTATAAAACAACAGCCGCCAGCGGCTTTACACACCTTACTTTCTTTTTCCTGCGTCCCGCATATTTCTTTATTTATTATAATGCGGAATGCCTACATAAGGCTTCCCGCGATTTTTTAGATACAATCTAGTAGTGTTATTAATATATTTTTATAATTTTTTCTAATGACTTTTTAATCTATTGTTAGTATATTTATATATATGGCAGACGAAAATAGAGAGAATAATGACGAAAATAAGAAGGATGAAAACGATCCTTATAAGTTTTTTAAATTTGCTGGTCCGGTGAATAATGATGATGATGATAAGGACAAGAAGCGAAATAATAAGAAAAAGCCTAAGATTTCTTTTTTTACAATTCTTATTATAATCTTTTGTGCTTTTGCAATAATTGATATTTTCTTTGTTTCACGTAACGATGATTACATTGGATATTCAGAATTCCGCGATAAAGTTGCTAATGGACAGATTGTTTCTGTTGAAATTGGTGAAAATACAATAATTGGATATGGTCCTTCTGCTCAGATTCCTTCGGGTAACAGTAAGGGAATGCAGTTCCTTTCTGCAAAGGCTTCTATGCGCAGCGGTCAGCAGTACAAAACTTCTGCTGTTTTAATGCAAAGCTTTATTGATTTGCTTGATGAAAAGGGCATCCCTTATAAATTCGCTGTAAAATCTAACGGTGTTTTCTGGCAGCTGCTTGGTTCTCTTATAATTCCACTTGGATTTTTATTCTTAATATATTTCCTTTTCTTCCGCAAAATGGGCAATGGCTCAGGAAGTGGTGGTGGCCTTGGAAGTATTTTTAATGTTGGTGCTTCTCGTGCAAAGGTTGTAGAAGAAGGCAAAATTAAAACCCGCTTTACAGATGTTGCGGGTGTTGATGAAGCTAAAGAAGAACTTGTTGAAGTTGTAGACTTCTTGAAAACTCCAAAAAAATATACTGATATTGGTGGTAAAATTCCAAAGGGCGTTTTGCTTGTTGGAGATCCTGGTACAGGTAAAACTTTACTCGCCCGTGCCGTTGCAGGAGAAGCTGGCGTTCCTTTCTTTAGCATTTCGGGTTCTGACTTTGTAGAAATGTTTGTTGGTGTTGGTGCCAGCCGTGTTCGTGACCTGTTTAAGCAGGCCCGCGAAAAAGCCCCTTGTATTATCTTTATTGATGAAATTGATGCTCTTGCAAAGAGTCGTGCAAACGGCTTTAGCAGTAACGATGAACGTGAACAGACTTTGAATCAGCTTCTTGTTGAAATGGATGGTTTTGATAACGAAAAAGGTCTTATCGTTCTTGCCGCAACAAACCGTGTAGATGTTCTTGACCCTGCAATTCTTCGTCCTGGTCGTTTTGACCGTCAGGTTCCTGTAGAAAAGCCTGATGTTAAGGGACGTGAAGAAATTCTTCGTATTCATGCAAAGAACGTTAAGCTCGAAAAGGATGTTGATTTTGAATCAATTGCACATGGAACAACTGGTTTTGCCGGTGCAGATCTTGCAAACGTTGTAAACGAAGCAGCTCTTCTTGCAGTTCGCAATGGCCGTAAGAAAGTTACAATGGAAGATTTTAACGATGCAATCGATAAGGTAAGCATTGGCCTTAAAAAGAAATCACGCAAAGAAAATAAAAAAGAAATCCGTCTTGTTTCTGTACACGAAACTGGTCACGCACTTGTTGCAGCATTTACTCCAGAGCACGAGCCTGTAAATAAAATTACAGTAGTTCCTCGAAGTCATGGAGTAGGTGGTTTTACACAGTACCGCGAAGAAGAAGAAAAGTTCATTATGACCCGCAAGGATATGATGAACGAAGTAGACAGCCTTTTGGGTGGACGTGCTGCAGAGCAAATCATCCTTGGCGACATTTCTACAGGTGCTTCAAACGATATTGCCCGTGCAACTGATATTATCAAACGCATGATTACAGATTTTGGTATGTCAGACAAATACAAGAACGTTACTCTTGGAAAAGGTGTTCTTGGAAACCGTGGCGGAGACCCAAGTCTTATCCGTGAATTCAGTGAACAGACTCAAAACTACATCGACGAAGAAATTGCCCGCATAATGGACGAGCGCTACAAATATGTTCTCAAACTTTTAGGCGACCACAAAGACCTGATTGACTACATAGCCAACCGCCTCATGGAAGTAGAAACCATCGACGGCAAAGAATTCTACGAAATCGTAAACGGCGAAAAGCACTGTAAGCAGCTCCAGGCTTCCGAAGAAAAGGCACCAGCTAAGAAAACAACTAAAAAAGCTGCGCCTAAGAAAACAACGACAAAAAAAGAATCGTAGATTGCAAATAGACATATTCCCTTATAATCAGTATAATAAACGGATATGAAAAAGATATTAATTGCATTATTTATGCTTTTTTCTGCATCGTTGTTTGCTCAGGGCATTACAACGGCCAGTGCATATTTTAAAACAATTTCTGAATATTATTCCACATTAAAAGATTACGAAGCAAATTTTGAAATAAAAGTAGAAAAACAGGAAACTGCAGGTCGTCTTTCGTTCAAAGCACCTGATCTTCTTCGTCTTGATTACACAAACCCGGAAGAACAGGTAATCTGCTACAACGGCGATACTTTGACAATTTATCTTCCAGATTCAGATGCAGTTCTTCAGCAGAATATCACAGGCGATACAGGTGCCGAAGCCCTTACAACTCCACAGGGCCTTTCTCTTTTAAGCCGCTATTATACAGTTGCCTACGAAACCGGTCAGAATGCTGAACCTTTGGAAGACGGCTCCGACGAAATGGTTGTAAAATTCATTCTAACAAGAAAAAGTGCTTCAGAAGCCTTCAGGTATATCAACATTGCTGTGAGCGAACAGACTAAATTAATCCGCCGAATGGAAGCAGTTACTCCAAAGGGCGAAGTAATTCTGTTTGATTTTTATGACTACGTGCTCAATCAGGATATTACAGATCAGCGTTTTATTTATGATCCACCGTCTTCTGCAAACAACTACAATAATTTCTTGTTTTCGGAATAGGAGAGGGAGATGGAAAGTTACGGCGAGTTACTGCGTAAAGCCAGAGAAGAAAAGAATCTCAATGTAGATAAAATTGCCCGTGAAATTTCTATAGAGAGCCGCTATCTTACAGGTCTTGAAGATGAAGATAATGGTGTTTTTCCAGGCGAAGCTTACATGCTCGGATTCTTGAGAAATTATTCAAACTATCTTGAGCTTGATACAGATTATATCTTAAAGCTTTATAATAATAAAAAGATTCAGGAGTCACCTGTTCCAGAAGGCTTGTTAATAAAGCGCCGTCCAATAAAGCTTATTCTTGCAATTGTTATTCCAAGTGTAGTTGTTGTAATTGCTGCTGCTGTTATTACAACTCTTTTATTGTTAAAGAAAAATGTTGCAGAAGATGATTCTGTAGTCTTAAGCAGTTCATCAAAAGCTCGTCAGTATGAGCTTGATAATTCAAAATTCTCTCAGCGCGTTTACAAAGGCGACCAGATTATTGTTCCTACAAATAACGGTCAGATTGTTCTTACAGTCCGCGATACTCTTTCTTCATTTGGACTCGATACTCCAGGTGGTGTTTTCTATACCGACCTTGCCGAAGAAACAGAAATCGATATTAACGGCGACTCAAATCCAGACCTGATTGTTTATGTTTCTGATATTTCTTCTTCAGATGAATCGCGCGGTGCCGAAGTTAGCATGCTCTTGCGTCATAGTGTTGCAATGAATACTCAAGGTGTAAATGTTGATGAGATTCCATTTGAAGCAGATATAAAGTCTAAGCATCCACAAAAGGTTATTCTTGAAGATAACCGTGCTTATCCATTTACAATTAATGCAAGCTTCCGTGGTTCATGTCTCTTCCGCGATAAGGTCGATAATGATAATTCTGTAGAATCATACTTTACACGTGGTGAAGTATTTACTGCAAATCCTCATAACGGTATAAGACTCTGGATTTCGAACAGCAATGCAGTTAAGTTTACAATTGTTGCAGATTCAAGAACCTTTGATCTTGATATTGGTGCAGCCGGACAGGTTCTCGTAGAAGATATTAAATGGATTAAAGATTCCGATGGCCGTTACAAGCTTGTCGTAATAGAATTAGACTAAATTTATTTTCAAACAAAAAACTATGGCTACATTTTTTATTGATCAGCATGGATGCGCTAAGAATCAGACAGATGGAGAACTTTTAAGTTCGTATCTTGAAAAATCCGGCTTTAAATTTACAGATAATCCGCAAGAAGCAGATTTCATTATTATAAATTCCTGCGGCTTTATTCAGTCTGCAAAAAAAGAATCTATCGATGCAGTTTACGCTGCAAAAAAAGGATATCCGAATGCAAAAATAATTCTTGCAGGATGTCTTGCAGAACGTTATGCAAATGACCTTTACGAATCAATGCCAGAACTCGACGGTATTTTTGGAAACGGTGACCTTTCAAAAATCACAGATTATATGAAAAAGGTTAAGGCTGCCAGCAAAAAAGAAACACGCGCCAAGCCTGCAGTTTACGCTCAGACAGGAGTTTGTGCTGGAGAACGAACAAGATTCTTTGGTTTCAAGGGCTCTGCTTTTGTAAAAATCACCGAAGGCTGTTCAAACAATTGTTCCTTCTGTGCAATCCCGTTAATTCGAGGAGCAGTAAGAAGCCGTACCTGCGAAGAAATTGTTCAGGAAATAAAGTCGCTTGTTGGCTCAGGTATTTACGAAATAAATCTTATTGGTCAGGATCTGGCCGCATTTAAAGATGGAAAAGCAGGGCTTGCCGCATTGCTCAAAAAAATCTCTAAGCTCAAGGGTAACTTTATTGTCCGCCCGCTTTACATTCACCCTGATCATTTTAATACAGATATTCTTGAAGTTTTCAAAGCCGACAAACGTTTTGTTCCATATTTTGATATTCCCTTCCAAAGTGGTGATGATGAAATTATCCACGCTATGAACAGAACTGGAACTGCCCGCCAATATGTTGAACTTATAAAAAACATCCGTGCCGAGCTTCCAGATATGGCTTTAAGAACAACGTTCCTTACAGGCTTTCCTGGAGAAACAGATAAAGCTGCCCAGAATACTCAAGTCTTCCTTAAAAAAATAAAACCAATGTGGTCTGGCTGCTTTGCCTACAGCCGTGAAGAAGGAACTCCTGCATATTCATTCAAAAACCGTGTACCAGCGCGTACTGCAAAACAGCGTGCTTCGGCCCTTGAAGAAATACAGACAGAGTTTACTTTTAAGCAGCTTAGTAAGTACATTGGTACGGAACAAACTATATTAATAGAAGAAATTATTGCTTCAAACGATGATGAAGGCCTTGCCCTTGGGCGTGCCTGGTTCCAGGCCCCGGAAGTAGATGGCTGTGTAGTCGTGCGCTACGATGCAGATGATAAAAAACAGGTTGCGCAAATTGAGCCTGGTAATGTTGTAAAGGTAAAAATCCTTGCCTGTACAGGTCCCGATTTGGACAGCAGGTTGCAAATTTCTTAAAGAAAAAACTATCTTATTTGAGAATGTTGGTTTATAATAGTAAAATAGTGGTGTGGAAATGAAAAAAATCGGAGTCATAATACCTACATTTAATATTGAGTACAGTACAGAGTTTTTGCATGGTATTTACGAGTATTTTAATGGCAAGGATGTCACTGTAATCTTTACCCAAACAAAATTGCCTCACAGTACTGTTGGTATGTATGACTACCAATATTGGCAAAGTGCAGAGCTTCTTTTTGCTCAGGAAATAGATGCACTTATTGTTGCCACCGGTGTTTATTGTGCCGGAATTCCACAGGAAGAACTTGAATCAGAATTATACCGATTTGGTCGTCGTCCTGTTATTTCTGCTGCTATTCCATTAAATCTTCCAAACTGCTATACAGTTCAAGCCGATTGTAAAAAATCATATCTTGATGTAGTTACACACCTTAAAAATGTTCACGGCTGCAAAAACATTGCATTCCTTTCTGCTGCGGCAACAAAATCAAAAGAAGCAATAGAACGCCTCGAAGCTTTTAAAGAAGCCATGGCTGCCAATAAGCTCAAGTTCAACGAAAAATTCCTTTTTGAAGGAAAGTTCACAGACTTTGATGCCGAAGCTGCCATGAAAAAAACACTTAAAACAAAAGCTGATGTTAAGTTTGATGCAGTTGTTTGTGCAAACGACATGATGGCAATCGGCTGTTATCGTGTTCTTCAGGAGCTTGGACTTTCTATTCCTGGTGATGTTAAAGTTGTAGGTTTTGATGATGCTCAGTTTGCAAGCAGAGCAAATCCTAGACTTTCTACTATTAATCAGAATATTTATAATCAGGGTTATCAGTGTGCAAAAACAGCCCTTGAAGTTCTTGAAGGCAAGGAAATTGACCGCATAATTTATTCAGAGCTTCAGCCAAAGTTCCGCCAGTCTTGTGGTTGTATTCAAATGGACAGCTCCGAAGATGTTTATAAATCAACATCCGGCGATATATTGGAAGAGGGTGAGCATTTAATTTCCCGATTAAAGCAATACATGAACGACCTTGATGAACGAAATAATATAATCATCCTGCTTGATATTTTAAAAGGTGCAAATACAATGAGGCAGTTCTATTACAACCTCAAGCATATTATTCATCTTTGTTCTATGGATGATATGGTTATCAATTTGTACCCGATTCCAGTTTACATGGACTACAACGAAGATTTTGTAATTCCAGAAAAAATGGAAATGAGCATGTACTCCGATATTATAGAGGATAAAGAAGAGTTCAATCCTGGAACAAAGTTTAATCCAAGTAATGTGATTTTTTCGGAGCCATCACTTGATAACAGAGCCGGTCAGTATGTTCTTCATCCAATTTTCTCTGGAGAAACAAGCTACGGTTATTTAATTTGTAAAATCAATAAAAATAAATTTGCCGATTTTGCAATTTATCTTAAGATCATCATCACAACAATTTCTTCTGCAATTGAATATACAAACCGTCTGCTCGAAACAGAACGACTTACAAGTAAATACACAGAGCTTCAGGAAGACAATACAACTTTAACAAAGCAGTCAAAGACAGATGAGCTCACCGGAGTTTTGAATCGCCGCGGTTATTATGAATTTGGTCAACGAACACTTGATATTATTCAGGAAATGGAACACGCAGGAATTGTATTCTTTGCCGACATGGATAACCTCAAAAAAATTAACGATACATACGGCCACGATGTAGGGGACGAAGCAATTAAGCTCCTGGCTGAAATTTTCAAAATGGTATTCCGCTCTAATGACGTAATAGGTCGCCTTGGTGGTGATGAATTTGGTATTGTTGCTCCAGGTATGGTAATTGAGCATGTTCCTTTAATCCGCAAAAAAATTGACGAAACCTGTAAAAAAGAATCAAAGCGTCTTAAGCTTCCATATACACTTTCGGTTAGCGTTGGTTATGCAAGTCTGGAAAAATCATCACTGCTTAAACAGCTGATGAGCGAAGCAGACGAAATGCTTTATAAAGAAAAGAGAAAGAAGCATGGCAGACGAAAAGCTTGAGCAATATCTGTCTGTCTTGAATGAACAGCAGCGTGAAGCAGTTGTTCACGAAGGTTCGCCTCTGCTTATTCTTGCAGGTGCGGGTTCCGGAAAAACACGAGTAATCACAACAAAAATTGCATATCTCATTGGTCAAAAAGAAGTAAATCCGTATTCAATTTTATCTGTTACTTTTACAAAAAAAGCTGCCAACGAAATGCGTGAACGTGCTGTAAGAATGGAGCCTCTTGCCGAGCGTGCACAAATCAGAACATTCCACTCATTTGGTTCCTGGTTCTTGCGCAAGTACTATGAAGAAGCCGGAGTGGAGCAGTCTTTTACACTTTATGATGATGAAGATATGGCAATCCTCATCCGCAAAATTGAGCCTGCCCTTACTCAAAAAGAAGCCCGCCTTGCTGCACATCAGATTGCGCTTGCAAAGGATTATTGTCTTGGCCCTCAGGATGATTTAGCAATTGTAGCAAGTGAGTTTGACCTGCCTGATATTTATGCAAAATACGAAGAACGCCTGCGCTCAACAGGAAACGTAGATTTTGGCGACCTTATCATGATGCCTGTAACTGTAATGGAAGCAGTACCTCAAATTGCGGCTCAGATTCATCAGCGCTTTAACGTAATCATGGTAGATGAGTATCAGGACTCGAATATTGCACAATATAAGCTGCTTCAGAAAATCTCTGGCGTTGAAGAAGGCTACCAGAATTACGTATGCGTAGTTGGTGATGATGATCAGTCTATTTATAAATTCCGAGGAGCCGAAGTTCAGAATATTCTTACTTTTTCTTCAAAGTTCCCAGGCACCCAGATAATCCGCCTTGAGCGAAATTACCGTTCTACTTCAGAAATCCTTGCGGCCGCATCTCTTGTTGTAAATAAAAACAGCGACCGTCTTGGAAAAACTTTGATTGCTGACAGGGGCGAGGGAGGATTTCCTGTTCTTGCATATCTTCCTGACCAGAATGCCGAAGTTACTTTTTGTTCGGACCTTATTCAAAAAAGCGTGGATAAAGGCGGTAAGTATTCTGATTGGGCAATATTATATAGAACAAATGCGCAGTCTCTTGGCTTTGAAAAAGATTTTCTGCACAAACATATTCCTTATGTTGTTGTCGGTTCCCTTAAGTTTTATGAGCGCGAAGAAATTAAAGATGCTTTGAGTTATCTTGCATTATGTGCAAACCCAAAGGATGAAATATCGTTCAGACGTGTTATAAATAAACCTGCACGTGGCCTTGGTGAAAAAACACAGGATAAGATTTTTGATATTGCACGTGTTACGCTTGAAGATGGCCAGACTTCATACAAAAGTCTTTTAGAAACTCTTGAGTCTTTGCAGACGAGTGGAGGACTTTCTAAAAAGGCTTCCGAAGGTGCCGAGGCCTTTGTAAAAATGTACAAGGACCTTACCGCATTTTTTGATAAATCTAAAAAGCTTTCTGATTTTATTGAACGGCTCATAAAATCGTCAGGGCTGGACGAATATCACAAAGCAAGCGATGAAGTTGAAGGAACTCAGCGTTTACAAAACCTTCAGGAGCTTGTGAACAGTGCGGTGCCTTATGAATGTAGTATAGAAGGTTTGGTGGCTTTTCTTGATGCAATCAATCTGGATCGTGCCCTTGAGCTGCAGGCAGAAGAGGCTGGTGAAGATTCAGTTACTCTTATAACTCTGCATAATACAAAAGGCCTTGAATATAATAAAGTAGTAATTACGGGGCTTGAGCAGGGGGTATTTCCGCGCGAAAATAAAGTTGGAGCTGACCTGGAAGAGGAGCGCAGGCTTTTTTATGTTGGAATTACGCGCGCGAAGGATGAACTTTATGTTACATCTACAGCACAGCGTGTTCTTTATGGTCATACTCAGTTTATGTCTCCAAGCATTTTCCTTAAAGAATCAGAGGAAGCTTTTAAGGTAGTAGGGCAAAAGCCTAAGCCTCAGTTCCAGTCTGGATGGGGATATGGAGGCTATCAGGGAGCCTATGGAGCTTCAAAAAGCGCAGGTGGAGAACTTGCTTCTAAATGGGCCAAAGGAACAAAGCTTTATCATGATGATTACGGTTATGGAGTTGTAGTTTCTAACCGCATGAATGGAACAGAGTTTTTAATAGAAGTTCAGTTCGAAACAGGTACAAAGAAAACCTTTATTCCACAATATCAGAGCAAGTCTTTGCAGATAATAAAATAAGTTTATTTATTGACACCATAGTTTTTTGGACTTATAATTATTTATTATGAATAAAATTCGAAGAGCGTTGTTCGTTGCACTACTTACTTGCGTGGCTTCTCTGCCGCTTAGTGCACTCGATTTAATTTTTAAACTCGAGCCGGTTGTTATGTTCCCTTTACAGGAAAATATGAGTTTTGCGCCTGGTGGTATCCTTCAGGCAGATGTTGATCTCTTCAATCTGTTTACTGCAGGTTTTGAAGGCGGTTATTTGTTTGAAAAACCAGAATCAACCGATGAAGGAATTAATACTATCTTTGGTGGTATTAATATGGGCGTTTATTACTATCCATTGTCCAGAGTATATATTGGCTTGGGTGGTGCTTTTGGAGCTAACTCTTATTCTACACAGATCCAGAAATCTGCAGAAACAGGTCAGCCAGAAAAGAAGAATTTTGGTGGTTTGTACTATAGAGGCTTTGGAGAAGTAGGTTTCCGAGTTAATCCTTCACTTTGTATTAATCTTGTTGGAGGCTGGTCTTCTTTCTCTGCAGGAAATAATATGGGAGAAGGCTTCCTTGCAGGTCCATATGCTGCCATTTCTTTAAGAATGGGTGCTCATGTTGGAAACAAGGCTAAGAGCTCTGCAATCAGCGTTAAAGTTGAACAGGATGCTGATGTATTCCCTGTTTACAGTACAGTTTATGGTTACGAGCCATTTGGAACAATCTTTATTAAGAATGATGAAGGTGCTGAACTTCGTAATGTTCACGTAAGCTTCCGTGCCGGAAAATATACAAACTCTTCAAAGCTTTGTGGAACTATGGATAAAATTAATCGCCATGGAACTGCAGAGTTCCCAATCCTTGCAGACTTCTCTGATGAAATCTTAGGCTTTACCGAAAACGGAAAAATCAGTGGTGAAATTATTGTTGATTATGAATTCCTTGGTAAAAAGATGAGCACTGTAGAGTCTGTTATTATTTCTGTAGATAACAGAAATGCATTTATCTGGGGCGACAGTTCTGCTCTTGCAGCATTCATTTCTCCAGACTCTCAGGAAATTGCTACTTTTGCAAAAGAAGTTGCAGGAATTACAAGAAATAATATCTACACTGGTATGAACGCTAACCTCCAGTATGCAATTGGTATTATGGAAGGTCTCCGTCTTATTGGTATGGGTTACTCAGAAGATAATATCACTCCATATGCAACATATCACACAGGATATGAAATGGATTCTATTCAGTATCCACTTCAGACATTGCAGTGTCTCTCTGGTGACTATGATGATTTAGGAATTCTTGTTTGTTCATGTCTTCAGACTATAAACGTTCCAACAGGTTATATTCCATTTGATGATGACTTCATTGTTCTTGTAAAGCTTAATATGGGTGCTAAACAGGCTCTCAACAATTTTGCTTCTACAGACGGTCTTGTAATTGATTACGATGCTGATGAAGTTTATCTTGCTCTTTCAATGGCAAATATCGAAAAGGGCTTTACTGCAAGCTATAAGGCTGGTGCCGACGCTGTTGTAAAGTGTTTCAGCAACGAAGAAGTTTACTATGACTTTATTGATACAACAGCTGCTTGGTCAAACTATAAGCCTGTTGCATTCAGTACAAACTCTTCTGTAACAACTCCAAAACAGGATGCTCTTGTAAAGAATATCAGAGCCGCAATTCAGGATTACATTTCTTCTGATATTGAAGCTGTTATTAAACGTGCCCGTGATGAAGGCGATACTAATAAACTTGGTGTTGCTCTTGTTCGTGCCGGACGCTATACAGAAGCTAAAAAAGAATTCCAGAAGGCTGCAGATAGAGGTTCTATTCCTGCAATGAATAACGTTGCAAATATCCTCATGATTGAAAAGAATTATACTGCTGCTGCTGCACAGTATAAGAGAATTTTGGATAAAGACCCTGAAAATAAAGTTGCTCAGAAAGGTCTTGAAAATGCAAATGCTAAGATAGAATAGGGAATACTGATGAAAAAAATTGTTCTTATAGCATTAACTGTTCTCTTTTCTGTAAAGCTCTTTGCACTTGATCTTTCATTCAAGCTGCTGCCAGGCTATGAATTTGCTACAGAAAAATTATTCAATGACGCAGGTGGTTTTTCTGTAGGGCTTGGTTTTGATATTGCACCGGTAACACTCCGCGAACGTGATAAGCTTTATATTACAGGACAGTTTGCTTCTACTAATTTTCCAACAAAAGATTTTGGTCTTCAGCCATTAATTGACGGAGGCTTTGGTCTTGGATATACAGTACGACTTATGGATCGTTTTAGTGTTACTCCAGAGTTCTATGCCGGAATCTGGAATTACCTTGGTTCCGATTCCTTTGGAACTTCTTCAGTAAGTGGTATTATTCTTTGCGGTAAGCTTTATGCAGATTATCATTTTTCACCATCTTTGACACTTAGTCTTTTTGGTGGTTATAAATCATTCTTTGCACGTCCAACTTCCTTCCTTAGTGATGTTCAGGTTGGTTTAGGGCTTAAATACAGCATTTCACGCGGTCTGTTCTCTAATAACTATATTGAGATTGAAGATAGCAGTGTTGAACCTCTCTTCCCTGTATTCTATTCTCATTATACAGATAACCCATTTGGTACAATCACTTTTGTAAACAACGAAGAAAACGATATTACAGATGTTACTGTTTCAATTCTTTTGGAATCGTACATGGCTAATCCTTATACAGTTGTTACAATTCCAGTTGTAGAAAGAGGGGAGCCTTTTGATGTTCAAATCTTTGCATTCTTGAACGAAAACATCCTTGGACTTTTACAGCCAAAATCAGATACATTTGATGTAACTGTTGAATATTCTTCTCTTGGAAACAGACAGTCTGTAACTCATACACTTCCTGTAACAGTTTTGAGCCGAAACTCAATGACTTGGGAAGATGACCGAAGAGCTGCTGCTTTTGTTTCTGGAAAAGACGCTTCGGCTCAGAGATTTGCACGCCAGGTTAAGGCTGTTGTAAAGAATGAGCTTAAGTCAAATGTACCTGTAAATATTCAGTATGCTGCTGCAATCTTTGGTGCTCTTAAAGCATTCGGAATTAATTATGTAGTAGACCCATCGAGTGCTTTTACCGATAATGTAGGTACAGCTGCTGTTGACTTCCTTCAGTTCCCATATCAAACACTTGTTTATCATGGTGGTGACTGTGACGACCTTACAATTCTTAACTGCTCTCTTCTTGAGGCAATTGGTATTGATACTGCGTTTATTACAGTTCCTGGCCATATCTTCATGGCGTTTGATTCAGGACTTTCGGTTGAAGAAGGTCGTAGTAAAGTTGGAAAAGGCTACTATATAGAAGCCAATGATAAAATTTGGGTACCTGTAGAAATTACACTTTCTCAGGATACATTCGGACTTGCCTGGACATATGGTGCACGCGAGTGGATAAAGGCTGGAGAAAATGCTTTGCTCATTCCTTTGGACGAAGCATGGAATACATACCTTCCAATCAGTGTTCCTGGTTCAGATACCTCTATAGATGTGCCATCTAGAGAGGATATAATAAAATACTTTAAACAAGCAAATTATTATTGATTTTTTTTTCAAAATCGATAATACTATATATGTAGAGAGGAGGTTTTTTAAATGAAAAAACTTTTAGCTTTGTTATTGGTTTTGTTCACAGGAACAATGTTGTTTGCAGCTACAGGCTCATACGTGGTTGAAGCAGTTGTAGGAAATGTAACTTACGAAGCTGCCCCAGGCAAGTTTGAAAAAGTTACAGTAGGACAGGAATTGTCTGCTTCTACAGTTCTTAAGACAGGACTTAATTCAAGCGTAGATATTAACTTCGATGGTAAAAAAATTACTATTAAAGCTAAGCAGAATGGTACTGTTGAATCATTGTATGTTGCTGCTGCTCCTGCAAAGGGCGGTCTTAAAATGCAGTCAATTGCAAAGACAAACGCTCAGAACACAGACGGTGTTCGCGAGGGTGTAGCTACAGCTTCTTCAAGAGCTTCTGAAGCAAAAGAAGACTTTACTTGGGAAGAGTAAGTTACAATTCAAAATTAAAAAGGGGCTTCCTATAGCCCCTTTTTTTTTATTGAAAAGTTAAAAAGAAGAGTTTATACAGTTGAGTTTATTATGAAAAAAATACTTATTTCAATTTTAATTCCAGTCATTGCTGTTGCGATTTGTTCGCTTTTGTTGTTATCTCCACTTGATTATAAAGTTGCAGATTATTTCCAGCGCCCTCTTAAATCAACCGAAGAAAGTCCTGAAGTTGTTATGGTAATGGTTGATGATAATGCCGTTGAGCAAATTGGTACATTCCCATTTTCGCGCGATGTATATTCACGTATGCTCGACAATCTTAAGGAACTCGGTGCACGTTCCGTTGTATTCGATTTAAGCTTCCTTGATCATTCACAGGCAACTGTAGATGAAAAATATGTAAGAAACGATTTGCCTGGTTATGTAAATGACTACTTTAGTCTTTTAAGCGAAACCGCTGCAGATTCTCTTGTAGCTTTTTCAGATGGTGACTTTGACTTAGACGAAGCTTATGAATATTATGATTCTGAATCACGTAAATATGAAAATCAACTTAGCACTGCAATTTCGCATGTTATTACTCCAATAGATGAAATTCTTGCAAACTCAATTAAGGATTTTGGTAATACTTACCTGACCCTTACTTTTGAAAACGGTATTACTCCTACAGATCAGGAACAGGATTTCATGTCAAATTACATTGCCCTTAGTAATGTTGTTGCAGACAATGATACTGTTACAAAAGAATACAGTGGTGTTACACCAGCTTTGTATGACTTTATTACACAGGCAAAATCAGCCGGCTTTGTAAATGCAGATCCAGACTCTGATGGATTTTTGCGTCACGTAAATCTTGTTGTAAAATATAACGGCAAGTATTATTCACAACTTGTTTTCCGCCCGATTCTTGAACAGCTTGGAAATCCAACTGTAGAAATTACAGATAATTATATTAAGGTAGGAGATCTTAAGATTCCTAGAGCTTCAGATGGTTCTGTAATTGTAAAATATCCAAAGAAGAAGTTTAGAGACTATAATATGGTTTCTCTCTGGAACATTTACTTCTTAACAGAAATGGAAAATACCTTCCTTAGAAACCTCTCTATTATGAATGATTCAAGCTTCTTTGATGATCTTGATGAAGAAGATAATCCTTATGATTTGTATGAAACTGCAAATTATATTAAGGGTGAACTTACTTACGGAGAGAATGAAGAAGAGGGTATTACATACGATGAATATATAAAATACCGCAAGCTTTATTATGCTGCAACAAAGGCCTTCCTCGAAGGAGACAGCGAAGCATATTTCTGTGCTTTGTATGAAGAAAACGCAGATTACATTCATGAAATTTTTGAAACTACAAGAGATCAGTTTACTCAGTTTATGGATGCACACCAGTTTGCAGCTTCTAAAGTTCAGAATGCAATGTGTATTGTAGGAACAAATGCTTCCAGTACATCAGACTACGGAATTAACCAGTATCAGGAAAAATTCCCTCTGCCTGGTGTTCACTATTCTCTTGCAAATCAGCTTCTTTCAAAAGACTTTGTAGATGATTCTCCTGTATGGATTTCAATAATCATTGCAATTGTAATGTGTCTTGCTTACAGCCTTGTAACATACAGAATTAAACGTACTACTCCACAAATTTTAATTGGTATTGGAGCAGTAATTATAACAGCAGGGGCTCTTCTTGCTTACTTCCTTCTTACAAGATCTTACATCGGTGCAGTAGTTCCTGTTACTTCTGTATTCCTTTCATTCATTGCTACAACAGTTGCAGGCTTTATTACTGCTAACCACGATAAAAAGTTTATTACAAACGCCTTCAGTCAGTGTCTTTCAAAAGAAGTAGTAAATGAAATTGTTGCAAATCCTGCTTCTTTCAAGCTTGGTGGTCAGCGACTTGAAATGACAGCTATGTTCACCGATATTCAGAAATTCTCTGGCTTCAGTGAATTGCTTACTGCTGGTCAGCTCGTAGCTTTGCTTAACTACTACCTTACAAAAATGTCAGACATTATCATGGAAGAACGTGGTACTGTAGATAAATACGAAGGAGATGCTATCATCGCGCTTGTAGGTGCTCCTGTTCAGATGGACGATCATGCTCAGCGTGCCTGTGCAGCTGCAATTAAAATGAAGGCTGCAGAAGAGCAGATGAATAAAGAAATTGAGCAGATTGCTGCTGCCGACAAACCTGCCGAAATGGATGATGAACTTTATCAGGCATTCAAGATCATGGTTGAAAATAATCGCCGCCTGTTCACACGTATCGGTTTGAACTCTGGTGAAATGATTGCCGGATACATGGGTTCTGAAAATAAAAAGAACTACACTATGATGGGTAACAACGTAAACCTTGCAAGCCGTCTTGAAGGTGTAAACAAGCAGTACAGCACTGGTGGTATTATGATTAGTGCCGCTACACGTGATCTTCTTGGAGACCGTTTTGTTGTACGAAGCCTTGACCGTGTTCGTGTAGTAAACGTTAATACACCAATCCGTCTTTATGAGCTTATCTGCGAAAAAGAAGGTGCTGATGAAGCACTGCTCAAATATTATGCAAACTGGGAAATTGCCCTTAAGAACTTTGAAAATAAACAGTACGACAAGGCTCTTGAACAGTTCAAGGTTCTTCACCAGCATAAGCCAGATGATAATGTTGCAGCTTACTATATCAAGATTACAGAAAACTTCTTTGTTAAAGGCAAGTATCCTGTAGAGTCTGATGACGTAGGTGTAGCTTATAATCCGGAAGATGGAGTATTCAAACTGCTCCAGAAATAAATATGAAAAAGAACAAAGGCAATAAATTAAAACGATTTCTCAACAATCTAAAGTATGCGTTTAAAAATCCGCTTACTTACGGATGGATTGTTCTGTTTATCATTCTTGCCATTGCAACTGTAATAGTTTATAAAACAGAAACTCAAACCGAAAGCGGAATTGAAACAATGTTCGATTCCGTTTGGTTTACTCTTGTTTCTGTAATGGCAGGATATTTTGATTACTGTGTAAAATCATTTGGCGGTCGTATGGCTGCTCTGGTGCTGCTTGCACTTGGTATGGTTTTACTCAGTGTTGTAACCGGTAAAATTGCATCTGTATTCATGGATATGCAGATGAAAAAAAATAAGGGACTTAATAAGATAAAGAGTATGAAAGGACACTTTTTACTATGCGGTTGGCGTCCGGGCTTTGAAAAAATTCTGGATAGCGTTTTGAATTCAAATACGGATATCACTCCAGATATGATTGTTCTTGTGAACGAAGCTCCTTCTGATCAAATTGAGCAGATTCGTTCAGAAAGCCGTTTTAAGGGAATGCAGTATGTTTCGGGCGACTATGCCGATGAAGCAGTTCTTAAACGTGCAAAAATAGAAGATGCAGAACGCGCACTTGTAATTTGTGACCGTTCAAAAAAATATTCTGATCTTGAAATTGATTCCCGTACTGTACTTGCTGTTCTTACAATGGAAAATATCAACCCTGGTATTTATATTGCAGCAGAGCTTATTGATGTTAAGTTCCAGAAGCATCTTGAAATGGCTCACTGTGATGAAATTATTCTTACCCAGGATTACGAACATAGTCTTCTTGCAACTGCTTCTTCTGGCCGCGGTTACTCAAATGTAATCCGCACACTTATTGGCGACGACGCAGAATCTGGAATTCTTATTGAAGACATTCCTGCCACCTGGATTGGTAAAACATATATTGAATACAAACGTTCACTTGGCCCAACAGACGGAACTGTAATCGGGCTTCTTTTGAATACAGGAAATTTCCATCAGCGCCGTAAGGATGCCTTGCGCGAAGCTCAGAAAAATCCTGATGTTAAAAAGATTGTTGACGAGCTTAAAAAGGTTAAACTCTTAAAGAGTAATGAACCAATTCTGTGCCCAGTGCCTGATTATGTTATTCCAAAAAATTCAAAGGCGATTGTTGTACGCTAGGAGACCTGAATGGACAATTTTGAAACAGTACTTCCAAAACTTGTAAAAATTGAACTTTTCTCAGATTTTGATGTAAATAACGAAAATGACCGACGTATCCTCAAGCTTGTTTATGACTGTATGTCTATTAAAACCTATAAAAAAGGAGACTGCATCATAAAAGAAGGTGAGCACGGAGATGATTTTTTTATTCTTTATGAAGGAAGTGTAAAGGTTCAGCGTAACACTCCTGCAGGTGACGTTATTGCTCTTGCAAAGCTTTCAAGCGAAATGAATATTTTCTTTGGAGAAACTTCTCTTATCAGCAGCGACACTCGTACCGCTACAGTTCTTGCTTCTACAGAATGCCGTTGTATTGTTCTTTCTGGAAAGCACTTCCTTGAAGTTTGCGATAAAGAACCTTTGCTTGGCTACAGAGTTCTTCTTCATCTTGCAAAACGAATGTCTCAGACAGTACGCAATACAAACAGCGATAAGGCAACCTTATACGAAGCCCTGTTCAGCGAAATAGAGGGAGACCTCTGATATGGCAAGTCTTAAATACGTTGTGCTCGCAATTGCAGTTTTGATGTATATCCTTGTAATCCTTTTTCAAAATAAAAAGGTTTGGTTTACATCGGCCGCTGCTCTTATTGTAATTATTCTTGGAATGATTTTTCCGGGACAAATATTTATACAACCCGAGCAAGCCTCTCGTATTTATGCCTTTACACATTCAGTTTTTCAAATAATCAACTGGAACGTTATAATGATTTATCTTGGCAGCATGATTATTGCCGCCTTGTTTTTATATTCAAATGTTCCGGCCCGCATTGCAGATGGAATTATAACTAACAGTAAGAACACAGGAATTGCAATTGTCCTCATTCTTGCAATGACAGGTATAATTTCGATTTTTGTAGAAAACGTTGCAACAGTTTTAGTAATGGCACCAATTGCTCTGGCGCTGTGCAAAAAACTTAATAAAAATCCTACATATTTTATGATTGGCCTTGCGGTAATGTCTAATATGGAAGGAACTGCCACTTTAGTAGGCGACCCTCCAAGCATGATTTTTGCAGCATACGCAGGCTACAACTTTAACGACTTCTTTGTGCATCAGGGACGACTTTCGATTTTCTTTATAATTCAGGCAGGTCTTATAGTTGGATGTATTTTCTTTTATTTCTTTTTTGCAAAGCTTGGAAAGCAAAAGCTTGAAGTGGAAAAAACTCCAGTTATTTCATGGGTGCCTTTTATAATCCTTCTCATAATGATTTTTGGACTTGGCGCAGTTTCATTTATCAATACCGATTTTGCATATCTTAGCGGACTTTACGTTTTTGCACTTGGATTAATTTCTTTAATCTGGTTCCGCGTAAGCCAGAAAAAAGATATGCAGGAAATTAAAACGCTTATTAAGGAACTTGACTGGGAAACAATTTTCTTTTTGCTCGGCATTTTTATTGTTGTTGGCGCAATTCAGGAAACTGGACTTCTGGAACAGTTTGCGTTTTTCCTTTCAACAATCTGTGGCGGCTCAAAGTTCCTTGGCTTTATGATTATACTTGTTGTTTCTGTCCTCATAAGTGGATTTGTAGATAACGTTCCTTATATTATTGCCATGCTTCCTGTAGCGGGCAACCTTGCAATAAATATGAATCTTAACAAGGAACTTTTTATGTTTGCACTTTTAATAGGAAGCTGCCTTGGAGGAAACCTTACTCCTTATGGTGCAAGTGCAAATGTTGCCAGTATGGGAATTGTAAAAAAAGAGGGTTATCCTATGAAGTTCGGTGACTGGTTAAAAGTTGCCGTTCCATTTACAATTCTTACAACAGGAATGTCGGCTCTCGTTTTGTGGCTGCTGTGGAGTAAATAATTGGAAGGACTTATAATCGCCGGAACAAACAACACTTTTACTGTCGAATGCGACGATGAACTCACAAGAAACTGCACAATTAAGGGCAAGGTTTTAAAATCAGACAAACAGTTTTATAATCCTCTGGCTCCTGGAGATCGTGTTACAGTTGAGCCGGATCCAATAAATGAGCAGAAAGGTCAGATTCTTAATGTTCTTGAACGAAAAAATACTTTTCTGCGCTGGAATGTAAAGGGACGCTGCCCTCAGTTGCTTGCATCAAATCTTGATTATTTAATTCTTGTCTGTACACCAGATGAACCTCCATTCCGTCCTCGTTTTATAGACAGGGCATTGGCTCAGGCAGAACATCAGGGAATTACTCCAATTATTGTCTGCAACAAATGGGACTTAGCAGAGCTTATGCAAACCGATGGTCGCGAAGAAGAATATGACCAGATAGACAGACGCCTTTCAATCTGGAGCGACCTTGGATATAAGGTACTCCGCATTTCTGCAAAAACAGGCGAGGGCATGCAGCAGTTTGCAGAGCTTTTAGAAAATCATCTTTCGGCATTTGTTGGACAGTCGGGAGTAGGTAAGTCAAGCCTTATAAATGTAATGGACAATTCCTGCGTTTTAAAAACAGGAAGCCTTTCAAAAAAATATGGCCGTGGAAGTCATACAACTACAAAAGGAAACTTAATTCATCTTACGTTAAACGAATCGCTCCTTGATGGAATAAAAGGACGCAAAGCAGATATAATAGATACTCCAGGCATCAGACGTTTTGTGCTTGATGATATTCAGGCCGATGACGTACAGATGTACTTTAAGGAGTTTGAGCCTTTTATAGGAAAATGTAAATTTGGACTTGGCTGCAAACATCATACAGAACCAGGTTGTGCAATTCAAACAGCAGTACAAGATGGAACAATCACGCAGGAACGCTACGACAGCTGGATGCGGATTTCTGAAGAAATAAGAACAGGAAGCTGGGAAGACTGATGTTATCGGAAAATGAGAGAAAACAACTTATTTCAAAATTAAATATGTCCTATTGTATTCCTGAGCTCTGGAAAAACAAGGAATCCTTTTTAAGCCTCACCGATGAACAATATAAAGCTTCACTTTATGATCTTTCTGCTGCAATTCTTTTGCGCATTGTTATGGGTGATATGGCAACTGTTCCTCATCTTATGAATCTTTTGCCGGATGTAGGTTTTGAAGATTTTATTAAACCAATTATTCCAACTATAAGCACACGCGACTTTTTTCATTCGCTTTCAAAACTTGGATATCTGGGTGTTTCATTGGAACCATATTACAGTACTGCACCTGGACGTCCCAGCATTTTGAACGGTCTTCGCGATTTTTCATACTATGGAGATTTTGTTCTTAAGCATAAAGAAAAAACTCTTGAACTGCTTAAGGTTGTATATGGCGATGCTGCTCGTCAGGTTTATGATATTGTATCTGCCGAAGTTTATTATGAGCGAAATGAATGCTTTGAAGCAATGGTAAGAATTACAAGTGCAATTCCAATTCTTGAACGCCAGAAAGCTTTTATGTTTTTAATCGTTGCACTTTACCAGCAGATTGCAATTCTTACAATTAATGGCGAAATTAAATCTGCCGAAATTATCATGTCTCATCTAAAAGATAGGGTAAAGGATATTAAAGGCAGTTCCTTTGAATATAACATTGATGCTATGAGTGTTCGCCTTGCTCTTTATGACTGCAATCTTGAATATGTAAACGAATGGCTTGAAAAAAAGGCTCCAGATGAAAATAGAGAATTCAACCTTATGGAAACATACGGATATTTTGTAAAGCTCAGATGTTATCTTCTTTATGACAAGCATCTTGCTTTGCTTGCTCTTGCCGAACAGCTTAGATTCTATTTTGAATTAAGCCGTCGTCATATGGATTTAATAAGCATTTCTTGTCTTGAAGCTATGAGCTGGTATAAAACCGGAAATAAAGAAAAGGCCTTTGAACTTGTAGATGAGTTTTTAAAGCAAGCTGAAAAGTATCACATTTACAGAACTATTGCCGATGAAGGCGTTCTTATGTTTAAGCTTTTGCAGGAATATCAAAAGTTAAAAGGTACAACTCCTTTCCTTACAAAAATAATTGGAATTACAAGACATATTGCAGTTTTGTATCCAAACTATCTTAATGTTTCGCAGGAATCAAATACTAATTTTACAGAGATGGAAAAGGATATACTAAGACTTTTGGAGCAGGGGAAAACTTATGATGAGATTTCTGAAATATTCTTTATTTCTGTAAATACAGTTCGTTATCACATAAAAAAGATATATCCAAAGCTTGGGGTAACCTCGGCTTCGCAGGCAGTTTTTAAGGCAAAAAAGATAGGACTTATATAGAAAAAATGCAAAAAACTACACCTTTATGTAGTACGCATTTTAAATGATTTGTTATATAATCCTACATAATTAAGACCCAAAAGTTCTGTAAAAAAGTGTTTGACAAAGATTATTTCTAGCTTTCATTAGAACTGGATATCGGGGTATTAAAAAACTAGTGTGAGACCGTCTTGGGGAGTACGGTCTCTTTTTTTTTAACACTATACTTGTTCTAATGTCTCTTTTTATGTAAATTGTGTATATGAACAAAGTCGCTTTACAGGAAATTGATTTTTACCGTGTTCGTGACCAGGTGGCTGCATATTGCATCACCGGAGAAGCAAAAGATTTATTTTTACAGCGTGAACCGTATACAGATCAAAAACAAATAGAATTACTCAAAAATCTCAGCCGTGAATGGGCAAAGTATCTTAGTGCCTCGCGTAAAAATCCTGTTTTGTTCTGGGAACCTGTTGCGCCACTTTTTGATGTAATTAAAGCAAAAGGTACAAGTCTTGTTCTTGAGCAGGTAAAAGCACTCGGCGATTTTGTATTGAGCGTTAATAATATAAAGCAGTGTATTACACTTCATGCCGATGAGCTTGAATTAAAAAATCTTTTAGAGCAGACTCAAAAACTCCCCGATTTTACAGAAACAGAAAAGCTCATTTTCCATATAATCACTCCAGATGGTCAGATGCGTGACCTTCCCGAAATCGCCGCTATTCGTAAACAGATTGCTGCTCTAAATACAAAAATAAAAACAATTCTTCGCCATTATACAACAGACCAAAAGCTTGCAGGAGTTCTTGAATCTTCTGTGCCTGTTCTTCGTAACGGACGTCAGGTACTTGCTGTAAAGGCGAGCCTTCAGAATAGAATCAACGGAATTATTATTGATATTTCACAATCGGCACAGACTGTTTATGTTGAGCCGCAGGAAGTTGTTCTTTGCAGTAACGAGCTTATCCAGAAAGAAAACGAACTCATTCAGGTTATAAACCGCATTCTTGCCGAGCTTACAAAAGATCTGCAGCCTTCTATTCCTCTTTTTCGTCAGGCTCATCCTGTTATGCTTTTGATGGATCAAACATGTGCCGCATCCCGCTGGGGTAATGAAAATAACTGCTGTTATGCTGTTCCTGCAATTGGAGAGCCTCCGCTGCTTTTGAAAGCACGCCATCCCTTGCTTGGTCAGAAAGCTGTTCCAATTGATTTTTATTTTATGGACGGAAAACGCGTTTTAATTATCACTGGTCCAAACACAGGTGGTAAAACTGTTTCTCTTAAAACGTTTGCGCTTTTTTCTATGCTTAATCAGGCGGGGCTTCCTGTTCCGGCTGCAGAGGGTACAAGACTTGCTGTATTTAAAGAAATCTTTGCCGACATTGGAGACAGCCAGGATATTGATATGAGCCTTAGTACCTTTAGCGGTCATATGAAAAATATCGCTCAGGCTGTTACTGGGGCCGATAAGCATTCTCTCGTTCTCCTTGATGAACTTGGAAGCGGTACAGATCCTCAGGAAGGAACTGCAATTGCAATGTCTGTACTCGACACCTTAATAGAAAAAAATGCATTTGTGCTTGTTACTACTCATATGGGCATTCTTAAAAACTACGGTTATACAAATGCTAAATGTGTAAATGCAAGCGTAGAGTTTAATACAAGCACTCTTTCTCCATCTTACAAACTGATGATGGGAATTCCTGGCGAAAGTCACGCTATTGCAATTGCAAGAAAATCGGGCCTGCCACAGGAAGTAGTCAATCACGCAAAAAATTATATTGCAACAGAACAGGCAGATGTTTCTTCTCTCATAAAGGGCTTGAACAAAAAGCATGCCGAGCTTGACCGCATTCAGCATAAGGCACGAATGCTCCAGAAAGAAGTAGAAGAAAAAGAAGAGCGTATTAAAGAAAAAGAGCTTTCGCTGCGACGAAAAGAAAATGAACTTAAAAAAGGCCATCAGCAGGAGATGCATGACTTTTTAATTCACAGCCGCCGTACTCTTGAAAATCTTGTCAGGGAAATCAGGGAAGGGGAGCTTACCCGTGAAAAAACTCTTGGCGTTAAACAGTTCATTTCTGATTTGCAAAAGGACGTAGAACGTCTTGATAATAAAATTGAAATAGAAGAAGAAAAACTTGCGGCTCAGGAACAGGCCTTCCAGAAAGAAACGGCAGCCCGCAAAAAAGAGCCTGGTTCAAACAAAAAAACAAAACGTAAGCTCAGTAATGCCGAGGCTCTTAAATACGCAACCCCTGTCATGGCTGCAGAAGTGGCCGGCTCTGGAAAAGCTCCTGTAGAAGAAGAACCTCTTGTTTTTGCCCCAGGCGCAACAGTTACTGCAGGCGCCACCCGCAACGAAGGAATTCTCATTGACCTTGCCCGTAAAGGCGTATGGAATGTTCAGTTTGGCAGCGTAAAAATGACTGTAAAAGAAAAGGATCTTAAGCTTGTCCGTTCAGGCAGTAAGCAGCTTGCTCCTGATGTTTCTTACGATTTGCAGGCCTCTACAAAAGAAGAACGTCCTCTTTTCGAACTTCGTCTTTTAGGCATGCGCACCGAAGAAGCCATCCACGCTCTTGAACACCAGATAGATTTATGCACACTCCATAACTTCCCACATTTCAGCGTAATCCACGGCAAAGGCGACGGCATCCTCCAACAAGCCGTCCGCGACTACCTCTCCCATTCCCCCTCCGTCCAATCTTTCGATTTCGCCCCACCCGAAGACGGCGGCACCGGTAAAACTTACGTTACGTTGATTAATTAAAATCTATTGAGAATCATTCCTTTTTTCTATATAATATTTTCTATTATTTATTAAGAGGTCAATGATGATTGATAAGTGGGAAATTGTAATTGGTTGCGAAATTCATACACAGCTTTTAACTAAAACAAAGGCCTTCTGTGCCTGCGAAAACCGTTACGGCGGCATGCCAGATACACGTGTTTGTCCAGTTTGTCTTGGACTTCCTGGTGCTATGCCACGCATTTCTAAAGGCTATGTAGAACTTGGTGCAGTTGCAGGACAGGCTTTGAACTGTAATATTGCACGCTATACAAAATTTGACCGCAAGCATTATTTTTATCCTGACCTTGCAAAGGGCTATCAGATTACTCAGTATGATATTCCACTTTGTACAGACGGTTATGTTGACCTTCCTCTTATTCATTATCCAAAGGATGAACAACCTGGCGGAGAAAAATGCCGTACAAAAAACTTCAAAGGTGATGACTGCATTATCGACGGAAAATATCGCCGTGTACGTGTAGAAAGAATCCACCTTGAGGAAGACGTAGGTAAGTCTCTTCACCTTCAGGGTGCTCACTCATATATTGACTACAACCGTTGTGGAACTCCTCTTATAGAAATTGTAACAAAGCCGGATATGACGTCGCCGGAGGAAGCAGCCCTGTTTATGCAGACTGTTCAGGAAATCCTGCGCTATGTAAAAGTAACAAACGGTAACCTCGAAGAAGGTAACATGCGCTGCGACGCAAATATCAACCTTAATGTTTGGGAAGACGGAAAACTCTGGCATACTCCAATTTCCGAAATTAAAAACTTGAACTCTTTCCAGAAAATTAAAGATGCATGTGCTTACGAAGCTAAGCGTCAGCTCAAAGAGTTTATGGAAGACCGCCAGGAATTCAACCCAGGCTTCAAGGTAACAATGGGTTGGAACGACGAAGAAGGAAAAACTGTTGTTCAGCGTACAAAGAACTCTTTTGTTGATTACCGATTTGTTGTTGAACCAGATATCAAACCATTTACTGTAAGCGAAGAACTTATTGCCGCTGCAAAAGAAGCTGTTGGTGAATTACCAGAAGCAAAACGCGTACGCTATAAGGCTCAGTACGGAATGAGCGACTTTGATGTTGAAACTATTACATCTTCTAAAGATCTTGCTATGTTCTTTGAAGAGGCTGCTAAAAAATCAAAGAATCCTAAGCGTGCTGTAAATATTATTCTTGCAGAGCTTCTCGCAGTTTTGAATGAGAAAAAACAGACTATCAATGATGTTTCTATAACACCTGCACATATTGCCCAGCTTGCCGATGCTCTTGAAGATCAGAAAATTACTTCAAAGCAGGGTAAGGAAGTTTTTGCCGAAATGCTTGCTTCTAACAAAATGCCTGCAGACATCATAAAAGAGAAGGGCATGGAAGTTGTAAGCGATGCCGGTGCAATTGAAAAAATTGTTCAGGATGTAATTGCCGCAAATCCTAAGGCCGTAGAAGATTACAAGAACGGTAAGACAAATGTAGTAGGCTGGCTCATGGGTCAGGTTATGAAAATGAGTCAGGGAAAGGCCAATCCTAAACAGGCAACAGAGCTTTTAAACGTGCAGCTTCAAAAACTCTAAATAATCTTTCTCGACAAGTGGCTTAGAATAAAAGTATCCCTGGATCATGTCGCAGTTGATTGACTTTAAGAAGTCTCGCTGTTCCTTTGTTTCTACGCCTTCAAACACAGACTGCTTATCAAGGTTCTTGCTAAGGTTTATAAGAATCTGAATGAACTCTGCCGATTTAGAATCCATTGATCCGTCTTCGTTCATTGAAGAAAGCAGGAATACTCTGTCAAACTTAAGCACATCAACCGGTATAGATGTAAGCATATTTAATGAAGACTCACCGCTTCCAAAATCATCCATAGCTACAGAAAATCCTTCGTTGTGAAGGCGCTTTGTAATTTCTCCCAGCGTGTTGCTGCCCATAAAAGATCGTTCAATTATTTCAAGCTGAACATACTGCGGCGGAACATCATATTTGTTAAACAGCTCCAAAAAATCATGAATGAATTTTTCTGCTTTATTATGATTACGCGACATGTTCACAGAAATCGGCACAACCTTTTCTCCATTTTTAATCTGCTTTTCCAAAAGCTTGAATACCTGCTCGTATACAAAAAAGTCGAGCTTTTTAATAAATCCGTTTCGTTCAAATAAAGGAATAAACTTATCCGGAGTCATAAAGCCTTCTTTAGGATTATTCCATCGAACAAGAGCTTCGGCTCCGCAGACTTTATCATCCTTGAGCGAGATCTTTGGCTGATATACAACAAAGAATTCTCCGTCATCAAGTGCCTGCTGCATTTTTTCTTCCAGATGATGTTCTTCGTTTATTCTTTCCTGAAGTCTTGAGTTATAAATAGAGTAGGCGGTAATGGCATCATCTTTAATTGCGCTTTTTGCAAACGAAGCCTGGCCTATTAATCCCTGAATTGTAATATCACGCTTTTTATTATCAGGCAAAAGAAATGCAATTCCAAACTTAGGGAAAAAAGGAATCTCTGATTTTGCAGTCATCTCTTCGCAAAGTGCCATGCTTTTTTTAAATTCATTCATTGCATTTTGAACAGAAGAAACTCTTACCAGAATATAAAATCTGTCTGCAAAGCCTCGTCCAATAATGCCATGAAACTTTTCTGCAAAGTGATTTATGATGTTTGCATAATAAACAATGAGCTTATCAGCCGCTTCTTCGCCATATGTTTGATTTATAAACTTAAATCCGCGGATATCTGCCTCTATAAGCATGAATTTTACCTTTGGATTAGCCTTTAACTGCTTTGTTGCTTCCTGTTCAAAGTGCTGGCGGGTCCATAAATTAGTCAATGAATCATAATATATAGGAAAAATCTGCTTTTTTTGAAAGATATCCATTATTTTCATCTCAATAAATGACAAAAGCAGGATGATTATGAGGTATGTAATGGAAGCATTTTTGTCTAAAGGCTGGGTAAATACAAGATTTTCGAGCAAAATTACTATTATTCCAAATACAATTGCAACAATTGTGGTCGAGACAAACATGGCAACCTTTGGATTAACAGTTTTTTTCTTCATAACTAACCCTGTAATACATTCATAATACCACAGATTTTTAAAAATGGTAAAAAAAAACATTGGTTAATCGTTTAACTGTGGTAAAAAATGTCCCTTTTTTTGTTTTTTTTTTTGCAAAAAATTCACTTATGATATACAATAGTAATAAATAGGGGTTATTCCCTAATATAAAAAAACTAATTACAAGAGGAAGGAAAATGAAAAAAATCCTAACAGTATTGTGTGCACTCACAATCGCCGCTGCTTTGTTCACAGGTTGTTCAAAGAAGCCTGCTGCAAAGTCAGCTCCAACAAAGATTAATTTGTGGTCTTTCACAGATGAAATCCCTGGTATGGTTGAGAAGTTTAAGGCTACTCACCCAGAATTGAATTTCGAACTTGAAACTACAATTATCGCTACTACAAACCAGGAATACGAACCTGCTCTTATTCCTGCTCTCCAGAATGGAGATGTTGATATTTATGGTGCAGAAGCTGCTTTCGTTCTTAAATATACACAGGGCGACATGGCTGACTACGCTGCTCCATATAAAGATCTTGGTATTGATATCAACGCAGCTCTCAAGAAGGCTGATATCGCTCCTTATACAGTAGATATCGGAACAAGCCCTAAGGGTGATGTAGTTGGTCTCGGATATCAGGCTACTGGTGGATGTTTCATCTACAACAGAACAGTTGCTAAGAACGTATTCGGAACAGATGATCCAAAAGCTATCGAAGCTGCTATCGGTGGTGGTTCACAGTCTTGGGACAAGTTCTGGGAAGCTGCTGCAAAATGTGGAGAAAAAGGTGTAGCTATCGTTTCTGGTGACGGAGACATCTGGCACGCTTATGAAGCTTCTGCTGATAAAGGTTGGATCGTAAACGGAAAACTTTATCTTGATCCAAAACGTGAAGCATTCCTCGATGCATCTAAAGCTCTTACAGACAATGGTTGGTCTAACGAAACACAGGACTGGACAGAAGCTTGGTATGCTGATATGCAGGAAGCTGGTGAAAAACCATGTTTCGGATTCTTCGGACCTGCTTGGCTCATCAACTACGTAATGGCTGGTAACTCTGGCGATACATATGGTGACTGGGCTGTTTGTAACTCTCCAGTTGGATTCTTCTGGGGTGGTACATGGGTACTCGCAGGAAAGGGTGCTTTGAAGGACGAAAACAAGAAGGCTATTACAAAGGCTATCATCGAATGGATTACTCTTGATCCAACAAGCGATGGTCTCCTTTATTCTTGGGCTAACGGTACATTCCAGTGGAAGTACGGAACAGGTGCTGATCCATCTGTAAACACAAAAGATACAGTATCTTCTGGAACTGTAATGAGCATTTCAAATGGTACTTTGGATTTCCTCGGTGGCCAGAACATGTTCGATTACTTCGTACCAGCTGGTGCTTATGCTAATGGTAAGAACCTTACACAGTACGACTCAGATATCAACGCTCTCTGGCGTGATCAGGTTCGTGCTTATGCTAACGGACAGAAGAGCCGCGATGCTGCAATTGCTGACTTCAAGCAGGGTGTAGCAGATAAGTTCGGTATCAACTAATAGTTAGTATCTAACCACATATATTAGGGCTGTCGAGAGGCAGCCCTAATTTGTAATAACTATGTAAAAAATGTTTTTTTTATAAAATCAGTCTAGTCAAGATTTGGGGTGTCCAACATGAAGAAAAAAGGAAAAATCAGTTATTCAAAATATGGTTATATATTTTGTATTCCTTTTATGATTGCGTATTTAATATTCCATTTTTATCCAACATTATATACGGCAATAATCGGTTTTACAGATCTGCGCGGTGCCGGAAAAATTTCATTTAATTTTTATAAAGGTGCTCAGTTCTTCGAAAACTATAAAATTATTTTAACAAATACAACATTTCATATAGCATTAAAAAATACTGTACGAATTTGGCTTTGTAACTTTATTCCACAGATGATTATGGCACTTTTGCTCGCTGCCTGGTTTACAAACCGTCGTTTGTCAATTCCTGGTCAGGGTGCATTTAAAGTACTTTTCTATATGCCAAACATTATTACTGCTGCTACAGTAGCAATTTTGTTCCATTCGCTTTTTGGTTATCCAATGGGTCCTGTAAATGACCTTTTGATGAAAATGCACATAATCGAAAAGCCTGTATTCTTCCTTCAGAGCAAGGCTACGGCTCAAGGAATTATTATCTTCATCCAGACATGGATGTGGTATGGTTATACAATGATTATTATTATTTCTGGTGTTCTTGGTATTGACCCAGAGATTTTTGAAGCTGCCGATATTGATGGTGCAAACGGCTGGCAGGTATTCTGGAAAATCACAATTCCAAGTATCAGAACTATCATGCTCTTTACACTCATCACAAGTTTGATTGGTGGTTTGAACATGTACGATATTCCAGCCCTCTTTGTTCCAAACAGTGGTCCGGATAACGCTACATTGACAACAAGTGTACTTATTAATACTCTTGCATTCCGCGGTGGTTACCTTAAGAATCAGGCTTCGGCTCTTAGTATTATCATGTTCCTTATTATCGTTATTTCTTCTGCAATTGTATTCTACCTCATGCGCGATAAGGATGAAGCTGCCATCAAGAAATATAACAAGAAAGTAGCTAAAGAAGCTAAGCTTGCTGCAAAAGAGGCAAAGACAGGAGTTGAAAATGAATAATAAGTCAAGTATGTCAATTTTGAAAATCGTAATTCTTGTTATCTGTATATTTTTAGCAATTTTGAGCTTGTTCCCATTTATTATCATGCTTGTAAATGCTACACGTTCTACATATCAGATTCAGCAGCATCCAATTTCTTTGATTCCTTCAAAGTATTTGATGAACAACTTTAAGATTCTTACTGGTAAGAGTTTTAATCCTGCTGTAGGTTTCTTGAACTCATTCCTTGTTTCTGTTGGTGTATGTATCTGTTCTTTGTACTTCTCAACACTTACAGCATATGCAATTGTAATGTATGAATGGAAACTTAAGAATGCATTCTTTGGATTTATCATGGGTGTTATGATGATTCCTTCAACTGTAACAATCATTGGTTTCTTCCAGATGATTTATAGAGTCCATATGACAAACCATTTGCTCGTACTTATTTTACCGGCAATTGCGTCTCCAAGTATGGTATTCTTTATGCGTCAGTATATGAAACCAGCTGTTTCTGTTTCACTTGTTGAATCTGCACGTATTGATGGTTCAAAAGAATTCTTTACATTCAACTCAATCGTTCTTCCTATTATGAAACCTGCTGTTGCTACTCAGGCAATCTTTACTTTCGTAACAAGCTGGAACGAATTGTTCAGACCTTCTGTAATCCTTACAAAACAGGCAAAATATACATTACCAATCATGGTTGGACTTTTGAATGGTGATATTTATAAGCGTGAGCACGGTGCTATCTACGTTGGACTTTCCCTTACTGCGCTCCCACTTATTATTGTATACTTCCTGCTTGCTAAATACATCGTTGCTGGTGTTGCTCTTGGTTCTGTAAAGGGTTAATGTCAGACAAATAATTTTGGAAAGGACTGCCCTCAATCTGGTCAGTCCTTTTTTTTACATAAAAAACTTATAATGAGGAAATTATGAAGTACGGATATTTTGATGATGAAAATGCTGAGTATGTAATTACTCGCCCTGATACTCCAACAAGCTGGAGTAATTATCTTGGTTCAACAGTTTATGGTGCTGTAATTACAAACAACGCAGGTGGTTACGGATTCTATAAGTCTGGTGCACAGGGACGTTTTATGCGCCTTCGCTTTAATTCTATTCCTATGGATCAGCCTGGACGATATTTCTACCTTCGAGATCAGGAAGACGGTGACTTCTGGTCTGCTTCATGGCAGCCTGTAGGTAAGCCACTTGATCAGTATAAGAGTGAATGCCGCCATGGTACTGCTTATACTGTAATTACTTCTGAATACAAAGGAATTAAGAGTGAAACAAAATATTATGTTCCTCTTGGACAGAACTTTGAATACTGGAGACTTAAGGTAACTAATACTACTAATAAGCCACGCAAAATCCGCGTATTCTCTTATTGTGAATTTACAAACCAGTGGAATACAACACAGGATCAGGTAAACCTTCAGTACTCTCTCTTTATTGTAAAGGGTGAAAAAGTAGGGGATAACCTGTTGCGCTATTCAATTCAGGATAACCTTTATATTCAGCATCCAGAATATGAAGTTGGCGGTGCTTACATGAGCGAATGGGTTGCTCTTATTGGTACTCCTATGACCGGTTTTGATACAAGCCGCGAAGCATTTATTGGTACATACGGTTCTTACGAGCATCCAAAGGTTGTTGTAGACGGTGCATGTACAAACTCAGAAGCTTTTGGTGATAACTCTTGTGGTACTGTTCAGGGTGATCTTGAACTTGCTCCAGGTGAAACAAAAGAACTTATGCTCATGCTTGGTATTGGCGATGCACGCGTTGTTGGTCAGAAAATTGTAAATGAATTTGGTACTTTCAAACGCGCTGATGAAGAATTTGACAAGCTTGTTGCAAGCTGGCACGCAAGACTTGGTTCTTACAAAGCAATTACTCCAGATGAAGATATTAACCACACTGTAAACGTATGGGGACTTTATAACTGTCTTATTACTTTTGCCTGGAGCCGTGCAGCAAGCCTTGTTTACAATGGAGAACGTGATGGCCTTGGCTACCGCGACTCTGTACAGGATATTCTTGGTGTTTCTGCTGCAATTCCAGAAGAAGCAGAAGAACGTCTTATTCGTATGATTTCTGGGCAGTGCCAGAATGGAGGTGCTGTTCCTGTAATTTCTAAAGACTTTAATGCCGGACACGAAAAAGCTCCAAAGCCGGAAGAATTCCGTTCTGATGACTGTGAATGGTTCTTCAACGCTGTTCCTTGCTATGTTGCAGAATCTGGAAACTTTGATTTCTATAATAAAGTTGTTCCTTATGCAGACGGTGGAGAAGCTACTGTTTACGGACACCTTAAACGTGCTCTTGAGTTCAACCTGGAACGCATGGGTGCAGATGGTCTTCCTTGCGGTTTGCTTGCAGACTGGAACGACTGTTTAAAGCTTGGATATCACGGAGAATCTTTGTTCGTAGCTTTCCAGCTTCGACTTGGTCTTACAACTTATGCAGATATTAGTGAACGCCTTGGAAAGAAGGATGAAGCTTCATGGGCTTTGAAGGAGCGCGACACACTCGACGCAAATATTCAGAAAAAATGCTGGGACGGAAAATGGTTTATCTGGGCTGTTGGCGAAGACGGAACTGTTTACGGAACTCAGTCTATAGAAGAAGGTCAGATTTACTTTAATACTCAGGTTTGGGCTGTTATGTCCAGCGCTGCAACAGCAGAACAGGCAAAAATTTGTATGGAAAGCGTAAAGGAAAAGCTTGCAACTCCATATGGTCTTATGCTTTGTGCTCCTCCATTTGTTAAGACACGCAGTGACATTATGTCTTCTGTTGTATTCCTTCCTGGTATTAAGGAAAATGCAGGTATCTTTAACCATACACAGGGTTGGGGTGTTATTGCAGAAACAATGCTTGGAAACGGTGACCGTGCATACGAATACTGCAAAGCTTCTATTCCGGCTGCTTACAATGATAAAGCAGAAATCCGCCAAAGCGAGCCATATGTTGTAGGTCAGACAACTTATTCTACATTCAGCAAGCGCCCTGGTAACACAAGAACTTCATGGCTGTCTGGAGCCGGTACCTGGTCTTACTATGCAATTACTCAGTATATGCTTGGTATTAAACCTCAGTACGACGGACTTTTGATTGATCCATGTATTAAACACGACTGGGACGGCTACACTGTAGAACGCCGCTGGAGAAAGATGAACCTTAAGATTGAGGTAAAGAATCCGCAGCACGTTTGCAAAGGTATTGAATACATTGAAGTAGACGGAAAGCGTATTGATTCTGCATACATTCCTGTTGGTGAGCTTAAAGATGGTTCTAAGATTGTAGCTTACATGGGTAAGAATGCAGTTGCTGTTTCACCAGAAAGAGTATAAGGTAATTTAATCTTATAAAAAAAAAGTCCGAAGTTTGGAGAATAAATCCATAGCTTCGGACTTTTTTTTATTCCAGCGGGCCTTCATAAAACCTGTAATTAAGGCGATGCAGTAATTCTTTATGAAGGGGTAATCTTTCTTTAAAATCTTCAAAATCTTTTTTCTCTTCTGGGAGCCAGAAAGTTTCGGCTGCGGCACAAAAGCGTGGAAAAAGAAGATATTCTGCGGTTCTTGAATGAGGGAGCATTTCGGTCCAGAGCGTGCATTCTCCTCCAAGAATAAGCTTGTGTTCTTCCGGCCTTTCGAGTTGTAAATCTTTGCTGTCCGGCGAAAAGGAATATGTTTTTTTGCTTGTAGTTACTCCAAGTCTGCCTTCTTCTTCAAAAGAATCAAGATTTTTAAAATTCAGATAGTAATAGGCACAAGGGGACATTATAACTTTGTGATTCTTTGCGGCCGCTTTAATGCCTCCCTGGGTTCCCTGCCAGCTTTGGACTATAACATTTTCCGGTAAAGGATTGTGACCATTGTTATCTAAAACTTCATCCCAGCCTATAGGCGTTTTTCCTAAATCGTTTACAATTGAAACAATCTTTTTTGTTCCCCAGGCTTGAAGCTGGGCTGCAGAATCAAGGCCTTCTTTTTTAATGCGAGCCTGGCATAAAGGACAAGTCTCCCAGCGTTCATGAGGGCATTCGTCTCCGCCAATATGAATATAAGGAGAAGGAAATAATTGTGCAATTTTTGATAAAACAGCTTTGTAAATGGTAAAAACTTTATCGTTACCAAGGCAAAGCAGGTCCGGGAAAATTCCCCATCTGTTTTCTACCTGGTAGGGGCCCCTTGTACAACCATATTCGGGATAAGCGGCAAGTAGTGCAGAAGAGTGTCCTGGAAATTCAACTTCAGGGACAATTTGTATACAGAGCTGGTCTGCATATTCAACAATTTCCTTTATTTCTTCATCGGTATACCAGCGGCGAATTTCTTTTCCTTCGTCAAAAAGGCCTTCTTCCGAAGGAGGCATTGTTAAAGCCTGTCTTTTAGAACCTATGGCTGTTAGTCTTGGAAAAGCGGGAACGTCAAAACGCCAGCCCTGATCATCGGTAAGATGCCAGTGGAAAATATTTAATTTGTGAAGGGCACAGGCATTGAGCATTTTTTTTATAAATTCTGTTGAATAAAAAGAGCGGCTTGTATCTAAAAGAAATCCTCTCCAGCTGCACGCAGGTTTGTCTTCTATTGCAAATTTTGGGAGTTTGTCCTTGCATGAAAAAATTATTTGTGCAGCACTGATACATGCGTAAAAAGCCCCTTTGAAATTTTGCGCCTGAATTTGTATTTCTTTTTCATAAGAGGTTAGCCTGTATTCTTCGTCTGAAGCAATGCCGTCAAACTTCTTTATCTGGATATTTACAGGAAATCCTTTATCTGAAACTTTTATACCGGCAATTGTAAAGGCTTTTTCCATTTTTTTTTGAATAGACTGATTATTTGTGTTTGTGTGAATGGAAACAGAATCAAATGGGAAATCAAAAGTATTATTTGTGATTTTTACCGAAAGTGGTTTTGGAATTATTGAAATGCTTGTATTCATTTATTTACTCAAAAAAAAAGCCTGGGGCTAATATATTATCTTAGCCCCAAGCTTTTATAGGAAAACTAGAAATTAGTCTTCAACTGCCTTATATTCATCAAACTTAGCAGCAACTTCTTCGTCCTGTTTTGTGAGGAGAGAAACTACTACAGTTACGATAAGACATACGATGAAGGCTGGGAGAATTTCGTAAACGTCGAAGATTCCGCCGTGGAGATAGTGCCATGCTACATCTGTAACACCACCACAGATAAGACCTGCAATTGCACCAGGAGCTGTTGTGCGCTTCCAGTAGAGGGCAAGAATGATAAGAGGACCGAATGTTCCACCAAATCCTGACCATGCAAATGAAACGAGTCCAAAGATTGAGCTGTCTGGATTAAGGGCAAGTAAAAGTCCAAGAACTGCAATTACAAATACGCTGATACGGCTGATAAGAAGAACCTTCTTGTCGTCGGCATCTTTTTTGATAAGGCCTTTGTAAATATCCTGTCCGATTGCAGAGCTTGCAGAAAGAAGCTGTGAGTCTGCTGTAGACATAGAAGCTGCAAGAATACCACAAAGGAAGAGACCTGCAATAAAGCCTGGGAACATCTTAAGAACTGTTTCACTGAATACAGCTTCCTGAGTTCCTGTTCCAAGTACCTTGAGACCTGCTGTTGTAACTTCGGCAGGGTCTGCACCAAGAATGATTCCCTTGTTTAAAAGATATGCTGTACCAAGAGCTCCAATAAGAACTGCACCAATGTAAGAAATAATCATCCAGATAATTCCTACGCGGCGTGCTGTTTTAATTTCTTTATTAGAACGGCATCCCATGAAGCGAATGATGATGTGTGGCATACCAAAATATCCAAGACACCATGCAAAAGCAGAAACTGCAGAAAGTGGGCTGAAGCTCTGGTTGCCTGTAAATGATTTGAGCATTGCGGCACCAAATTCTCCGTTCATTGCACGTTCTGTAAAGCTCTGAACCTGAGCTGTTGCGTTACCAAAGCCTCCAAGAGAAGCAACAATAACGATTCCAGAAACGATGAATGCGATGAAAATCAAAGAACCCTGGATGAAGTCTGTTGTACAAACTGCACGGTATCCACCCAAGATTGTATATGAAAGAATGATTACGAATCCGATCAAAAGACCTGTGTTCCAGTTGAGTCCGAATACTGAGCGGAAAAGCTTAGCACATGCAACGAAACCAGAAGCTGTATAGATTGTAAAGAATACTACAATAAAGAAAACCGATACGATTGAAAGAATGTGTGTTTTATCGTTAAAGCGGTTTGTAAGGAATTCAGGAATTGTAATAGAATCTTTATAAACTACAGAACACTTGCGTAAAGGTTTTGCAATAAAAAGCCATGCAAGGTATGTACCTACAATAAGTCCAATGGCTGTCCAGAATGTTTCTTTAAAGCCGCCAAGGTAGCAGAGACCAGGGAGTCCCATCAAAACCCATGCAGATGAGTCAGATGCTTCTGCAGAAAGGGCTGTTACCCAAGGTCCAACTTTTCTTCCGCCAAGGAAGAAGTCCGAAGCAGAATTATTGTTCTTTGCGCTGCGGATACCTACAAAAACCATAAGGCCCAGGTAAAGCACAAAGGCAATAATAAGTGCAATTAAATGTGCTGTCATTTTTTTACTCCTGTGTGTTAAGAAACGCGAGCAGTGGCGCAGCGTTTCATTGGGTTTGTTCAATAAAAGATTTTAAATGCGAAAGCATTTAAAATCTTCAATATTTTTTACATATTTTAATATTTATTATAAATCATAATCGTGTTCTTCTCAATAGTAATATTTTGAAAGAAAGGGGCGGGAGTTTTTTTTTATATTCCCCAAGGTCTTTTTTTGTGGTAAATTACTTGCATGTTAACTTCCGATTTTAATTTTGATTTGCCAGAAGAGCTTATTGCACAGCATCCAAGTGGTGTTCGCGGACAAGATAAACTTATGCTTTTGAACCGCCTTACAGGTGAAGTAGAACATCATATGATGGACGATCTTCCCGATTTAATTGAACCTGGAACACTTATGGTTTTTAATAACAGTCGCGTACGCCGTGCCCGTGTATATGGAATAAAAGAAACAACTGGCCGCGAAACTGAATTCATGTTTTTAAATACAATCGACAAGGAATGCTGCATCTGGAATACAATGGTAAAATCTGCAAAAAAGCAGAAGCCTGGAATGCATTATAAATTTCCAGATGGAACTGTGGCAACCATAATCGAACACGAAGGAAACGCGGGAACAGAATTCCGTGCGCTCAAATTTGATTTTGCAATTAACGAGGACTGGTTTGAACGTAATGGTCATATTCCGCTTCCTCCATATATTCGTCGTGGAGATACAGACGAAGACAGCGAGCGCTATCAGAATGTTTATGCAACAGATACAGGAAGTGCCGCTTGTCCAACTGCAGGCCTTCATTTTACACAGGAAATGCTTGCACGTCTTGATGCTAAGGGAATTGAACGATGCTTTGTAACGCTTCATGTAGGCCTTGGAACATTTTTACCTGTTCGCGAAGAAAATATTGAAAATCACAAAATGCACGAAGAATGGTATACAGTTCCAAAAGAAACTGCAGATGCCATAAATAAAGCTAAACGCGAAGGACGCCCGATTCTTGCTGTAGGAACTACAAGTGTAAGAACTTTGGAAAGTGCCAGCGATGAGAACGGGGTTCGGGCAGGCACATCCTCAACAAGCATTTTTATGTACCCGGGATATAAATTCAAAACAGTAGATAAAATGTTTACAAACTTTCACACACCAGAAAGTACTTTGATTATGTTAGTTTCTGCTTTTGCGGGTCGCGATCACATTTTGAACGCATACAAAACTGCTGTGGAAAATAAATACAGATTTTTTTCGTATGGCGACTGTATGTTTATAAGATGATGTCCTCTCGACTGGGGACCCTTATGTTAATTGTTCAAAGCTATAGCGTGTAAGATTTAAGAACTGCTGACGTACAACATCGCTGATCATCTGGTCTGTTGAGGCTTTGTTGAATTCCTGTTCAACCATATTTTGAATTTCATCAATGTCTTTTTTAGAAAGCGGAAGTCGATGACCAATCAAAAAGTTTTCAAGATTCTTACTGCGAAAAACAAATGGTCCCGCAAATGCAAGCTTAGCATCTACAAGAGAGTTTCTTTCTGTGTCTCCCAAAAATACAAACGAAGCCGAGTTTTGTGTAATTGCATGCTCAGGTCCGATTCTTCTGAAAATACAAACTTCAGGGTAGAGCAGAGGAATTCGTATGCTTGTAAGAACAAAGCCTTCCGGGATTTTCTTAAAGGTTTGAAGTGGTTCAATTCTTGTTTCTGTTGGACTTCTGAATTCGAGCTTTGTATCAAGAGCAAGTAAGGGCGCAAATAAAGTATGCTTGTGGCCTTCGGTGCAGATGTTGCCGCCGATTGTTGCCATGTTTCGTATAATTGGATTTGCAATACTTATAATGGCTTCGTACAAAACTGCGGGTAGGTGAGATTGCCCGATTGTGAGAATCTGAGCAAGTGTTGCGCCCGGTCCAATTTCTAAATATCGTTCATGACGAGTGATGTGCGAAAGGTCTGGAATGCCGTAAACCGAAATAGATTTTTCTGGAAGTTCATCAAGCTCTGTGCAGCCACCAACAACAGTAAGTTCTTTGTTGCTCTTAAGCTGGAAAAAAAGTTCTGATATATTTTTTGCAAATAAAATTGATTTCATTTAATTTTCTCCGCTTTTTTAATAGCCTTTTCAATTCCGTGGTCACGAATCTCAAGAGCAAGAATTATTCCGTTTATAAGAGTGTTCAAATCTGTGCAGCAGGGAGCAAGACTTCGTACCTGTTCATAAATTTCTTCTCGAGTAGGAATCCTGTTAAGCTTGACTAACTGATATGCCGAAAAGATTTTTCCGGAATCACAAAGCCCACAAAGTTTGATGCCTGCAAGCTCAAAGCCTTTCATTATAATTGAATATTCTTTTGTGCGTTCAAAATATTCCAGCGTTACTATATCTGCATTTTGAATTATTCCAAGAGGAATCTTACAGGTTGCAACGGGATTGTCATTTAGAAGTACTGTACACGAGCCGCAGGTTCCCTGACCGCAGCCACATTTTACACTTGCACATCCAATTCTTCTTAAAACAGACATGAGTGTTTCGTCTGCAGGTGCTTCGAGAATTGTTTTATTACCGTTCAAAATTACTGGTACGTTCATTCTTTATCTCCTGCTATTCTTGTTTCGCGTTTTTTAATCAATTCAAAGATCTGTTTTTCGGTACATGGAAGTCTTGTAAGCTGTGTTGCAAGGGCTAGAGAAAGAGCCGAAGAAAATGCTGCAGGAAGTGTGTTTCGAACAAGGTCTCCAATCTGGCCCGGTTTGTTTTTTGATTCTATAAAGCTGATTGTAATATTATCACAAGGAATTGATTTGTCTTTTACAAGCATTTCGAGCTGTTGCTGGATTTCAAGTCTGATTGCTTTGAGTGCTGCAGATTTATCAAAAAGTTCACCACAGTCAATTACAAGCCAGATTCCTTTTATGCGTTCGTTGTATGTATATGTGTCCAGTTCAACCTCTACAACTGCTGTAGCAAAAGAGGCAGGGCCAAAAGGTGTTCCTTTGAAATTTTCACTATCCCAATTTTTCTTAAGAGAAGCTGGCTGAGATTTTTTTACAGTTATTGGAAGTGCATTGTGAAAGCGCTTTTTTTCTATATCAAGACAGGCTTTCTTAATAAGCTCATTCACAGAGCTGATGGAATTAATTGCATCTTCAGGTGTGTCTGGTAAATCGCCCAGCTCATATTCTGAATCAATAATAATATTGTCTTTTTTTATTTTGAGTATATCGGCTGCTGTTTTTTTCCAGATTTCCTGAATACCTTTTGAAGGGTTCAGCGCATGAATTACAACATGTTCATCTGGCTGCAAAGTAACTTCTACCTTGCAATCAGAAGCAAAGCTTGTTGTTCCATAAAAATCAGAAACATTAAAAGAAGAAGCAATTCCAACACCACGAAGCGGAAGTGCAAAAAATGGATTGCTGTTTTCCTGGACGCGGTCTACAGCATCCATATTATATGAAGAATATTTTCTATCAAAATCACTTATTGCTGCGGCTTGTGTAAAGCATTCTTTTGCATTTTGAATATCAAATATAAACGGATAATCGCTGTTGCTTGTTTCCATGTTTATGCAGCGAAGTTCTTGTGGCAGCATGTTTGTTTGTTCAGCAATTTTTTGCATCTGGTTTTCAATTGCAAAAAAGACTTGCGAATCAATTCCGCGAAGACATATAGAAGTTGGCGGATTTTTAGAAGTATGGACCTTTGCAATAATATGAGCATTCTGCGGCTTGTAATAATTACATGCAAGAATAGCCATTCTGTCTGCAATTTCCTGTGCAAAAGGATTAAAGCAGCCTACATCAATATCAATAACTGCAGAAATACAGTTGATTATGCCTTCTGTTGAAACTGCTGTTTTATAAGTTAACTGAGTATCAACGCCAGGTGCCATGTAAGAGTCCTGCTCCTCCTGTGTAAGAACAAGCTTTACCGGCTTTGAAGTTAAGAAAGATGCAAGCGCAACTTGAGTTGAGACGACAGAAGTTCGCCAAAGGCCCTTTGAAAATACACCAGAGGTTTTTGTTTTGTGGACAATTATTTTTTCTTTTGGAATATTCAGCGTGTTCGAAACTGTTTCCATAAGATGTGTTGTCCATCTTGTTGGTGCAGATATGTGAAGATAGTCGCCATCCTTCCAGCAGAATGAACCACAGGTTTCTTTCCAAAGCGGCGGAAGAAAACTAAGCTTCCAGTTTTCCTGACTTATATAATCGTTTGTATTTTCAAAAAGCTTTTTGTCTGCCTGAGGAACGCTTTTTTTCAGGTACAGACCTGTTTTAATTTCGCGGTATGCAATCTGCTCTTCAATATTCTGCTCTACGCGCCTGTTATCCAAAACTGTATCAAGAGACGGAAGCTCGTTAATCTCGGAAACAAACGAACTTAAATCACTTTCTTTCTTTGATAAATTTACAACAGGACGTCTGTGATATTTCATTGCTTTTTTGAGCGCAGACTCAAGAGAATCAATATCAAAATTTACAGATACCGTTTCGAGCAGTTCAAGAACTTTGTTTTCATCAGGTCCGCAAAGAATACCAACAGGCTCTCCGCTGTAAGAAACATCATCGTAGCCTAATATTTTCCATTCCTGATTATTAACCCTAACTTTTTTGCTGCCTGGAATATCCTGAGCTGTAAAAAGAAAATATCCTTCTGGAAGCTCCGGTATTGTAACACCTTTGATTTTACCTGTAGCGGCAGGACTGCGGACAAGAACAGCATATAGCGTACCTTCGCGACTTGAATCGCTGTAAAAGCCAATTGCTTCCATGGAACGTTTAATCTGTTTTTCTGTCTGCACTTTCTTAGGCATGATTTTCTAATCCTATCTTTTTAACTGTTTCAATTACAAGCTCTGCATCTTCCTTTGTCATGTCGGGGTAGAGTGGAATTGAAATTGTCCTGTTATACTGATTTTCTGCATTCGGATAATTTTGAGCAGTAAAATCAGGGTAAAGCTCGCGCCAGTAAGTAAAATGGAAAATCGGAATAAAGTGAACCGAAATTCCAAGTCCTGCTTCCTGCATTTTTTTTGCAAACTGTTCTCGTGTGATTTTTAGTTTTTCAGGCATAATTCTCATAAGGTAAAGGTGCCAGCTGTTGCCCGGACCATCCGGTGGAAGTTCAATAAAATCAAGCGAACTGAATGCTTTGTTATACATATCTACAATTGCTTTGCGCTGTTCGTAAAAAAGCCAGGCACGGTCCAACTGGCAAACGCCTATTGCTGCAAGAACATCTGGAAGATTGAACTTGTAGCCCGGAGCAATTATATCATATTCCCATGAGGCTCGAGGAGAAGTGTAACGGTCCCATGTTGTGCGGTCCATGCCGTGCATGCGCATTACTGTCATGCGGCGTGCAAGCTCAGGGTCGCGGGTACATACCATTCCGCCTTCTGCAGTTGTAATTGTCTTTGTTACATAGAAAGAAAAAACTCCTGCATCTCCAATTGTTCCGGCATACCCCATGTCTGTAGGAGACGGAAACGAGTGAGCGGCATCTTCAATAACTCTGATTGTATTGCTGGCAGTAGAATATTTTTTTGCAAGCTCCATAATTTTTTTCATATTGCAGACATTTCCCGCAATGTGAACAGGAACAATTGCTTTTACAATTTTTCCTTCTGCTGCCGCTTTTTTTAATATTTCTTCTATATTATTTGGGGCAATGCTGTAGGTGTCTTTTTCAATATCTGCAAAAAGAACGTGTGCACCAAGATGTCTTGCACAGGTTGCAGTTGAAACAAAAGTGTATGGAGTTGTGATTACATAAGTGCCTTCGCAAACTCCACAGGCCTCCATTGCAAGAATCATTCCCGATGTATTTGAATTAACTGCAAGACTGATTACAGGAGCGCGTCCAGTTCCTTCATCGCCTTTGCCTGCAATTTCAGAAAACTTTTTTTCAAACTCGAGAGCGTACTTTCCTGTAGTAAGCCAGCCTGAACGAAGAACATCTAAAACGGCGTCTTCTTCGGCTTTAGTAATTGCTGCTTTATGAAATGGAACTTTTATCTGATTCACGGTACTCATAATATGTCCGTCCTTTTTTGTCCGTCAGTTTTTATTTCTTCGTAAAAATCCTTGAGGCTCTGGCAGTCATCACACAAAAGCTTTACGAGTTTTTCTTTGTTGCGGAATTCTGATTCCTGACCTTTTGTATAAAAACAGATAGGGTAGAGCTTTTCTAAAAGTGCATCGAGTCTGCCTGCTGCATAATCCTTGTTTTCGAGCTGAAGGATTTTTGGATATTCAGTTGGAGTAGGCTTTTCTTCTTTGAGCCACAGCGGTTCAATGAGTCGTTCTCCCTTGCGCGCACCTACAGTAATAATATCAATGTCTTTGTATGGCTCAAGGCCCGAGAACCTGATGATTTGTTTTGCAAGATCGATGATTTTAATTGGCTCGCCCATATCAAGCAGGTATGACTGCCCGTTTTTGCCAACACCACCAGTTTGAAGAACAAGCGAACATGCTTCAGGAATTGTCATAAAGAAGCGTTCCATTTTTTCATCTGTAACAGTGATTGGTCCGCCAGTTTTAATCTGACTTTGGAAAAGCGGAAGAATTGAACCGCGAGAACCAAGCACGTTTCCAAAGCG